>JBKJMK010000264.1:0-12763 GCA_046596005.1 Usitatibacteraceae bacterium
CCGCAGGATTCATGCTCCCACGCTACTACCCTGATTATGCCCGTTGTAGGTCAAAAAAGATGTGCAGTTACTCACACGCGCCACATGTGCACAATGCGCTGTATGAGTGGTCGACATGGGACCAAAAGCTGTTTGCGCGAAAGTAGTTGACGTGCTTGCAGGGCGATGAAATTACGACGAAATTGTCCCGCTTATGGTTTGTAAAAAAACTCCATTTTTATGCCGGCGATTTCGATGAGGTCGTGATCAGAAAGTTGCTTGGCTTGCCCGCCAAGCGCCACACCGTTGATGGTCGGGAAAACGGTGCCCTCAACGTGGGTGATGAAAAACCCAGTCGGGCGTCGCGTAATCACGGCGACCTGAACGCCGGGCTTGCCAATTGTTGTGAGGTTCTTGACAAGATCTAGCGTGCGCCCAGCGGCAGCGCCAGAGAGCACTTGAATTGCCGAGTCGCGCGCAGGACTGTTCGGGTCATGCGCCTGAGCCGCATGAACAGGTGCGGGAATTGGCGGAGGCGTGGCAACCGCTGCCATCGGCTTCATGTTGGTGTGCGTATCAGAAAGGCTAGCGCCACTGACATGTGGCGGTGACGGGGGTGGCGCTGGTTGAGGTGGAGGCATAGGTGCCCCAACTACCGCCACAGGTGCCGCTGCAACAGTCGCAGTGGCTGCAGGCCTCCTGATAATCATCGTCTTCTCAAAATCTCCGGCGGAGGCCGTTACCGGTGCGTCGTTGAAATACTTGAGCTTATGTTTGCCGATTTCAATTACGTCGTTGTTTTGCAGGAAATGCTTCTTGATTGGTTTCCCGTTTACGAGCGTGCCGTTGGTCGAGTTAAGATCCTCGATGAAAGAGTCATTCAGGATGGTAATGATGGCGGCGTGTTCGCCCGATACCGCCAGATTGTCAACCGGAATATCATTGTGGGGTTTTCGGCCGAGCGTAGTCCGCTCTTTACTGAGCGTAATCTCCTTCAGGACCGTACCGTCGACACTCAAGATCAGTTTTGCCATAGCCTTAACCCTAAAAAGTTCTTTCGATCGCACTTTGCTGCAAAGATTGCTCTACTTGCAGCGCATTGTCCATACACAACCACTCAATTTTCGTTACCGAAACCACGACTTTACGGTCGCCCAAAAGCCTCTTTCCACTGCAAAACTCTTGCTGACGCGTACTAGCATTACGGAAACGTTGTCACGACCACCGGCGTCATTGGCAGCTTGAACCAACTGCTGAACGGTCAGTTCCAGATTTGACCGCAAGGCGATCAATGTCATCTGAATTTCCTCATCCTCGATCATGTCATTCAGACCGTCAGAGCAAAGCAGGAAAAGATCACCTTCAAGTACGTCATAACTGTGTACTTCAGCCTCGACTTCGGGATCGATACCGACGGCGCGCGTCACCAGATTTTTGTTGTGCGACGAACGCGCATCTTCTTTAGAGATGAGACCGGAATCAATCTGTTCCTGTAACAGGGAATGGTCGCGTGTCAGTTGCTCCAGAACATCGTTGCGCATCCGGTAAAGCCGCGAATCACCTACATGCGCGACCGTCAGGAAGTTGTCGTAAAACAAACATGTCACGAGTGTAGTGCCCATGCCCGCGCAATGCGGATCCTTTTGAGCGGCAGCATAAATGGCCGCATTCGCCTTTGCGGCCTGTTCCTGAACGATGGTTTGAGAAAGCGCCATCGCTGCCTCGCGATCAAGACTTTTCAGAACCTCACGCGTCCATGATGCCGCCAGGCCGGAGGAGATCGACGAAGTCGCCATACCGCTGGCAACCTCGCCTGCGTTGTAGCCACCCATGCCGTCGGCGAGCACGACAATACCAAATTCGGGCCGCGATTCCACGCAGTCCTCGTTATGTCCGCGAACCTTGCCCGGATCGGTGAGGCTTACAATCTGCAATGCATCTGTCAGCGCCACATTTTCTCCCAACACCCAATTCAATAAATAGAATTATTAACTATTTGCTTCGGGCGATGCACACTGCTCCGCAACGCCGTGAACCCGCTTGTTGTATTCTTTCTTGAATAATTGTGCTTTGCGAACTTAAAATCTCATATTAATAATAACTTAAAATGGTTTTTTAGGAAACACTTCTACAAAAAGCCCAATGTACCTGATTTTTCAACAATAAAATCAAAAGGTTGGCGCTTACTAAAGCACGATAATGGAGGCTGAATGAACAAATTGGCACGTCATTTCAGCCTCCTTCAGGCACTCTCAGCCATCTCGATCGCATTGTTTTTGCTGACTTTTTTGATCGTTCCTGTGCTGAACGTCATCTACATTGCGTTCGCCGATGCCAGCGGGGGCCTGACGCTTTCCCACTTCGGTGCATTTTTCGGCATTTCCTTGATGCAGGAGTCCTTCTGGAACAGCCTGCTGGTCGCACTCGCCAGTGTGTTTTTTGCATCGCTGATTGCCTTGCCGCTGGCCTATCTCACCATTCGGTTTGAGTTTCGCGGTGCACTGCTAATCCAAACCCTTGGCGTTTTGCCTCTCATCATGCCGCCGTTCGTCGGTGCAGTTGCGATGCAACTGATATTTGGGCGTTCCGGATCAGTCAATCTGCTGCTCACAGACTGGTTCGGCATTTCCATCCCTTTGATGGAAGGACTGACCGGGGTTATCTTTGTTGAAAGCCTGCATTACTTCCCGTTCATTCTCCTGAACCTCACGGTAGCGATGAACAACATTGATAGCGCGATGGAAGAAAGTGCGCAAAATCTTGGTGCGCACGGCCTGCGGCTTTTCCGGCGCATCGTGTTCCCGCTTGCGATGCCGGGCTACGTTGCTGGCGCATCGCTGGTTTTCATCAAAGTGTTCGACGACCTGGGTACACCGTTGGTTTTGAATGTAACAAATATGCTTGCACCCCAGGCGTACCTGCGTATCACCTCGGTTGGCTTGGAAGATCCAATCGGCTATGTCATCAGTGTGATCATGGTGGCTTTTTCGTTGTTTGCGCTGTGGCTTTCTGCACAAATGTTAAAGGGCAAGGATTATTCCACCACCCAGCGTGGTGGCTCGTCACTATCGCGTCGCCGACTTTCCACACTACAAAGTATTTTGGCGTACGCCTGGATAATATTGCTGCTTCTCCTGGTCCTGTCCCCGCACATTGGCATCGTTTTGCTTTCGCTTTCCAAAGTGTGGAGCTTTTCCGTTTTTCCCGATGCCTACACGCTTGAGCACTACAAAACGGTGTTGGTCGACAGCCCTCGCATGATCGCCAATACAATGCTCTATTGCGGGCTTGCCGCTCTGCTCGATGTGGTGATCGGTGCCGCCATCGCGTATCTGATCCTGCGTACCAAGGTGCCGGGAAGGCATGCGCTTGATTTTATGGCGTCTGCGGCGTTGGCCATTCCTGGCGTTGTATTAGCGATAGGCTATCTGCGCACCTTCAAAGGGTTCACTTTGCCTGGCACCGATGATCCCATCACCACCGTGTGGATAATGATTGCAATCGCCTATGCAGTCCGCCGCCTGCCCTATGCATTGCGTTCCTGCATGGCCGCGTTACAGCAGGTATCCGTGTCGCTCGAAGAAGCGGCGGAGAATCTTGGTGCCACCAAAGCACGCACTATCCAGCGCATCGTCCTGCCGCTCATGGCAGGCGGGATTCTTGCCGGGTTCGTCACCAGTTTCATCACTGCAGCGGTCGAACTTTCCGCGACGATCATGCTCACAACAGCCCAATCGAATGCGCCGATGTCCTACGGCATCTATCTGTACATGCAATCCATCGCCGGGCGCGGACCGGGTGCCGCGCTCGGCGTGCTTGCCGTCATCATCGTTGCGCTGGGTACCTACTTTTCGCATCGCATCATCTCCAGCCGTGCATCCCAAACCGGCATCCATGCCAAATCGGAGTAATTCATGAAACCGGTACGAGTCGAATGCAAGAGTATCGCGCTGGCTTATGGCAAAGGCCACGGAACCACCCAAGTGCTCAAGGACATATCTCTCACCGTTGAGCCCGGCGAGTTCTTTGCCCTCCTTGGCCCTTCCGGTTCGGGGAAATCGACGCTGTTGCGTTTGATCGCCGGGTTCAATTTTGCGCAAGGCGGTCAGCTTACTGTAGACGGCAACGACATAACGCGGGTGCCGCCGTGGCAACGCAACATTGGCATGGTGTTCCAGAATTACGCGCTATGGCCGCACATGACGGTCGAGAAAAACGTCGCATTTGGTTTGGAGGAACGCAAACTGCCACGCGCTGAAATTACCAGAAAAGTCCAGGATGTATTGGCACTTGTTGGCCTCACCGACTACGCGCAAAGACGGCCTAATCAACTTTCCGGTGGCCAACAACAGCGGGTCGCGCTGGCCCGCACATTGGCGGTTGAACCAAAGCTGTTGTTACTCGACGAGCCTTTGTCCAACCTTGACGCCAAGTTGCGAGTTCAGATGCGCCAGGAATTGAAGTCCCTTCAACGCCGCCTCGGCATCACGACTATTTTCGTCACGCATGATCAGGAGGAAGCGCTGACCACCTGTGATCGTATTGCCGTGCTGGATCAAGGTGTGATCCAGCAAATCGGCACGCCGATGGAACTTTATGACACACCAGCCAATCGCTTTGTTGCCAATTTTGTCGGCACCATTAATTTTATCGAAGGCACCATCGAGCACGCAAAAGAAGGTGCGGCATTTACATCAAAGCTGCTGGGAAAAGTAACGCTGCCTGCAATCCCGGCGGACCACTTGATCGCTGGTGCATCCATGGCGGTGCGTCCGCATACCATCAGCATTAACGCTGGAGAGGCTGTACCGACGGCTAGTTCACCCGGGGTGATCGAAGTAACAGGCAATATTGTGGAACGCGAATTTCTGGGCGAGTTTGTGCGTTATCGTGTCAACGCTGGCGATACCGAGTTGATTGTCGATCAATCGCATCTCGCAGAGAGCGAAATATTTGCGCCAGGACGCAATGTGACCCTCGGTATCCCTGAGAACGCGTTACGCCTGGTGAGTTAACACTGCCAACAGCAAAATATGCAGATCGCCATTTGACGAGGGTTTCATGACATAAATGTCTGTAAATCCGCGCCAATGCTAGATATCAATTATTTTATCAACACCCAATTCCAGGAGACCACCTTCATGATTCCATCCAACAATGCGTCAGTTGGCTCTCTGAAAAACAAAGTCAGCGCCGAAGAATGGCAGACACGCGTTGATCTCGCTGCCTGCTACCGGCTGGTGGCCTCATACGGTTGGGACGACCTGGTTTTCACTCACATCACCGCCAAAATCCCCGGCGTGGAAAATCAGTTCCTGATCAACCCCTACGGCATGATGTTCGCTGAAATTACCGCCTCAAGCCTTGTGAAAATTGATCTCGACGGCAACAAACTCGATGCGGACAATCCGTTCCCCGTCAATCCCGCAGGATTCACGATTCACAGCGCCATCCATGCCGTACGCCATGACGCCAGTTGCGTTTTGCATGTGCACACCCCGAACGGCGTCGCCGTTTCCGCGCAGAAATGTGGCGTACTGCCGCTATCCCAGCAATCAATTTTCGTGCTGGCAAGCCTTGCGTATCACGACTACGAGGGCGTTGCCCTGAATGAAGCTGAGAAACCGCGTCTGGTACGTGATCTGGGCGACAAGACATTTTTCATGCTTCGCAATCACGGCCTGCTAACGGTCGGCGAGACGATTGCCGACGCCTTTCAGGCAATGTATATATTCGAAGCGACGTGCATGATCCAGATTCGTGCGCAGGCTGGTGGTGGCGATTTGATCTCAATCCCGCAATCCATTCTCGATGGCGCCAGGGCACAGGGAAAAGCCGTGACGAGGGGCCTGGGCGGTAATCTCGCGTGGCCAGGACTGCTGCGAAAACTCGATAGAATGGATGCAAGCTTTCGGGACTGATTTTTTGAAGGAACGGCGATGGAAAAACAGTATAAAACTTTCGGTGAATTTTACCCGTACTACCTGTCCGAACACGCCAACACCACCTGCCGCGTGTTGCATTTCATTGGCTCCTGGCTCGTACTGGCAGCATTGGCAATGGCGCTCATGACTGGCAACGCATGGTGGCTCGCCGCGATGCCACTGGCAGGCTACGGCTTTGCATGGGCGGGACATTTCCTCTTTGAAAAAAACCGACCGGCGACATTTACCTATCCGCTGTATTCGTTTGTCGGCGACTGGGTGATGTTCAGCCAGCTGTTGTCAGGGAAAATCCCTTTCCAAAGCTTGGCACGATGATTTCTGCTTTTATCGTGCCGCAATTCTCACGCTTGCCGGGCTGGGGATTGCGCGGGGAACTCACCTGGCAAGCCGTTCGCTCGCGAGACGGCAGCTCTATGCACTGGGCTATGCACGCGGCAAGCGAGGGAGGACGTGCATAGCGCGATCATCACCCCCACAGGCACCCGCAGGCGCCTCTACCTGATGCGGCACGGTAACGTGACTTATTTCACCCCCGAAGGAAACGCACTTCCGCCTGAAACCGTGCCGCTTAACGAACTTGGCATCAAACAGGCACGTGCAGCGGGCGATTTATTTGCAGCCAACGGTGTGCGTTTCGACCGTGTCATCACCAGCGGCCTTGAACGTACCGAACAAACCGCCCAGCATGTTCTCGCGACTGCCGGACAAAAGTTAGCCCCGGAACAGCGCCCCGGACTACAGGAAATACGCGGCGGCCGCTTAGCCGCAATCGCCGAAAATGATCTGCTGCAATCCTTCACTGCCGCCATCGACGGGGTGGTTGATGAGGATGCGAAATTTCTTGGCGGCGAGACCGTCGGCCAACTGCTCGACCGGGTGCTGCCAGAAGTCGATGCGATTCGTGCCGATAGAACCTGGGACACCTTGCTGCTGGTATTGCACGGCGCCGTGAACCGCGCAATTCTCTCCTATCTGCTGACGGGGCAGCGGCAGTTGCTGGGTGCTTTCGAGCAAAGCCCGGCGTGCATCAACGTGCTCGACATCGGCGAGGCACGACTTGATATCGTGCTGCGCGCGGTCAACTTGTCACCGCTCGACTGGCTCCAGCCGGACAATCGCAAATCAACCATGGAAGTGTTGTTCGAACAGTACACAAAGCACCGCAGAAAGTACGGGGAACGGGAAAATGTCTGAGCAAGGGTTTGAGCATTTTTCCGGCACCATGCCGGTATCATCGCGCCAGCAATTTTCGCTCGAGGCCCTTGCCATCTGGATGACAGTGCATGTGGACGGCTTCCAGGGGCCGCTCAAGCTTGAACAATTCAAGGGCGGACAATCGAATCCGACATTCAAGCTCATTACGCCTTTGGCAACCTATGTGATGCGTTCCAAGCCTGGCCCGGCGGCCAAACTACTACCGTCGGCGCATGCGATTGAACGCGAATTCAAAGTGATGGCCGCACTGAAGAAGGCCGATATGCCGGTGGCGAACATGATTGCGCTGTGCGAGGACGAGTCGGTGATCGGACGAGCATTTTTCATCATGGAATTCGTCGACGGCAGGATTCTCTGGGATCCGGCGCTGCCCGGAATGTCGATGCTTGAACGCGCCAGGATTTTCGATGAAATGAATCGCGTCATTGCACGTTTGCATCAGGTCGACGTTTCTGCAATCGGACTCAGCGGCTACGGCAAAGCAGGAAACTATTTCGAACGCCAGATCGCCCGCTGGACTAAACAGTACCGCGCATCGGAAACTGAAAAAATCGATTCGATGGATAAGCTCATCGAATGGCTCCCGCAACATATCCCGCCCGGCGAAGAAACTTCAATCGTTCACGGCGATTACCGGATGGACAATCTGATCTTCCATCCGACCGAACCCAGGGTACTTGCGATCCTCGATTGGGAACTATCCACGCTCGGCCATCCCCTCGCCGATTTCGCTTATCACTGTATGGCCTGGCATGTACCCCCGGATGCGTTTCGGGGTTTGGCTGGATTGAATCTTGTCGAGCTGGGCATACCTGATTTCAAATCGTATGTTGCAAGTTACTGCCAACGCACCGGTCGGCCCGGCATCGAAAATTTCGAGTATTACCTGGCCTACAATCTGTTTCGAATGGCGGGAATTTTGCAGGGCATCATGAAGCGTGTCGTCGATGGAACCGCCGCGTCAGAGCAGGCGCTGGCGATGGGTAAGGCCGCCCGGCCGCTGGCAGAGCTGGGATGGAAAGTGGCCGAGAAATTGATCAATAAATAGCGGACAACAGGAAAATCATGGACTTTAACCATTCACCCAAAGTCGTCGATCTGCAACAGCGCATGCACGCTTTTTTTGACGAGCATATTTTTCCCAATGAACATCGCTTCCATGAAGACGTCGAGAAAAATACCCAGCTCGGCAAACGCTGGACGCCGACTGCCATTATCGAGGAACTGAAACCCAAGGCCAGGGCAGCCGGTCTATGGAACCTGTTCACGCCCGACCCTAAGCACGGTGCCGGTCTGACGAACCTCGAATACGCACCACTCGCCGAAATCACCGGCGCGGTCCATTGGGCGCCAGAAGTGTTCAATTGTTCAGCACCCGACACCGGCAACATGGAAGTGCTGGCCCAGTACGGCACGCCGGAACAACAAGCGCGATGGTTGTTGCCCCTCCTCAGCGGAGAAATCCGTTCCGCATTTGCGATGACTGAGCCGGGCGTTGCCTCAAGTGACGCGACCAATATCGAAACGCGCATCGCACGCGATGGCGACGACTACGTCATCAACGGACGCAAGTGGTGGATATCAGGCGCGGGCGATCCGCGCTGCAAGATCCACATCGTGATGGGCAAAACCGATCCGGACGCCCATCCACATTCGCAGCAATCGATGATTCTGGTGCCCACCGATTGCGTCGGCGTTACCGTGATCCGCCCTCTCCCTGTGTTCGGCTACGACGACGCCCCGCACGGTCATTGCGAAATCGAATTCAAGAATGTGCGTGTGCCAGCGAGCAACATCCTGCTTGGCGAAGGTCGCGGATTTGAGATTGCGCAAGGCCGTCTCGGCCCAGGTCGCATCCACCATTGCATGCGGCTCATCGGTTTGGCCGAGCGCGCATTGGCATTGATGTGCAAGCGCCTTTCCTCGCGCGTCGCATTTGGCAAACCGATTGCAGCGCAATCAATCTGGCACGAGCGTATTGCCGAGTCACGCTGCATGATTGATCAGGCGCGTTTGCTCACACTGAAGGCCGCCTCGATGATGGACACGGCGGGCAACAAGTCTGCGCGCACAGAAATTGCAATGATAAAAGTGGTGGCACCGAACGCGGCGCAACAAGTCATTGACTGGGCCATTCAAGCGCATGGCGCTGCGGGTTTGTCGGAAGACTTTCCGCTGGCCTACGCATATGCCTGGGCGCGGATTCTTCGGCTTGCCGACGGGCCGGATGAAGTTCATCGGAACGCGCTGGCCAAATGGGAACTGGGCAAGTATGTGCAGCGCAAACACGACTGATGGTCCGCTGATACACTAAAAACGATTGCGAGCGTCAAAAACAAAAAAGCACGGAGGAGCGTTGTGACAAAAGAACCTAAATGGTGGCTGAAGCACTACCCGCCCGGTGTTGCCCATGAAATAGATTTGAACCAGTACACCTCGCTGCCAGATATGGCAGAAAAGGCGTTCGAGAAATTCGCCGACAGGGCAGCGTACACCTGCATGGATAAAACGCTCACCTTCGGCGAGGTTGATCGGCTTTCACAAGCATTTGGGGCGTGGCTGCAGGCCAAGGGTTTGAAGCAGGGTGCCCGTGTTGCGCTGATGATGCCGAATGTGTTGCAGTATCCGATTGCGATTTTCGCGGTCTTGCGTGCGGGATTTGTGGTCGTCAACGTGAATCCACTCTACACGCCGCGCGAGCTGGAACACCAGTTGAATGACAGTGGCGCAGAAGCGATCGTGATTCTGGAAAATTTTGCCACCACGCTCGAAAAGGTAATCGCCAAAACACAGATAAGGCACGTTGTGATTGCGGCAGTAGGCGATCTGCTTGGCTTCCCGAAAAACCTGATCGCAAACTACGTGGTACGCAGCGTCAGGAAAGCGGTGCCCGCCTACAACCTGCCGGGTGCGATCAAGTTCAATGATGCGCTTGGCGAGGGGCGCGGCCTGCCTTTGAGCAAACCGCAGCTTGGCCCGGAAGATATCGCTTTTCTCCAGTACACCGGTGGCACCACAGGCGTTTCCAAAGGCGCAGTACTGGTGCATTCCAACGTCTTTGGCAACGTATTGGTTTCCGAAGCGTGGCTCCAACCCGCCTTGAATGACACCAGCAAAGGACCACCGCCGGATCCGCTCGTGATGGTCTGCGCGCTACCGATGTACCATATTTTTTGTCTGGTCTCGTGCATGTGGCTCGCACTGAAGACGGGTGGTCATAGCATCCTCATTCCGAATCCGCGCGATGTCGATGGCATGATCAAGGCGCTCTCCAAACACCGTTTCAATGTCCTGCCGGCGGTGAACACATTGTTCAACAGCCTCGTCAATCACGGCGGATTTCAAGACCTGGATTTTTCAAATCTACGCATTTCCAACGGCGGCGGCATGGCAGTACAACGTGCTGTCGCTGAGCATTGGCTGAAAGCCACCGGTTGTCCAATCGTCGAAGGCTATGGTTTGACCGAGACCTCCTCCGCCGCGACCTGCAATGAAATCATGATTACCAATTACAGCGGTGATGTCGGCATGCCCATGCCCTCCACCGAGATTTCGATTCGGGACGATAGCGGCAATGAAGTCGAATTTGGCGAGCCCGGTGAAATCTGCATTCGTGGCCCGCAGGTGATGCGCGGCTACTGGCAGCGCCCTGAAGCAACTGCGGAAGTGATGACCGAAGATGGCTATTTCAAATCGGGCGACATCGGGGTGATGCTCGAAAACGGCCACGTAAAAATTGTTGACCGCAAGAAGGACATGATTCTCGTCTCCGGTTTCAACGTCTATCCGAATGAGATCGAGGATGTCGTTGCTTCATGCCCCGGCGTGATGGAATGCGCGGTGATCGGCATCCCGGACGAAAAAGCCGGCGAGGCGGTCAAGCTGTTCGTGGTCAAGAAAGACCCTTCGCTGACCGCTGAACAGGTCGCCGACTATTGCCGCCAGGAATTGACCGGCTACAAAAACCCCAAGACCATCGTGTTCCGCGATGCATTACCGAAGAGCAATGTGGGGAAAATTTTACGGCGGGAGCTGCGGGAGTTGGATAAGACGGAAAAATAATTAGAACAAGCATTGGCGCGGTGTTTCAGCCATTTTATTCCTGAGACGCCCGCCAATGCTAGAGTTTAAAGTTATTTCGCGCTGGCAGATGCCGTTCCAGCCTCATACAAATACCGCTGAAACCCGACGAACACATCCCGGATCTGGTCGGGACTACCCAGCTCTGCAACCGCATCGCCAATCGCGTGGTACTTCAGTTGCAGCAGTGGCGGTAGCTTTTCCAGATCGAGTTCGTGCACGCCCTCTTTCTCGTACTGTTGCAGCACGAAACGCAGAAACGTCTCCTGCCTGTCGGTGAATCGCACATGCACTTGCTGGCACGCGCTGGCGGCGCGCTCAACGCGCGTGATCGGTGACGAGGCAAACGCGACAAACGCAAGCACGTCGAACAAATCGCTCTTTTCTGCATCGATGATCTTCTGCATCTCCGCCATCTGGTCATGGCCAAAGCCCTTATCCGCCAGTCGTGAGAGGAAAATTTTGCGTGTGTCGGGCGTACTCCAGATTTCACGCAGTTGGTCTTCGTCCCTGAAAAATTCCGGCAGCGCGCCGAACAGGCTTTCCAGAAACTGCGCCGCTGACATCATGCTGCCGTCACCGCTCATGTAGGTCGTTGCCATCATGTGCTGAATGGCGCGCTCCTTGCCATCGCGCAGCATCACTTTGATCTTGCGCGGCACCGCATATTCCTCGCGCGGTGTTTCATGCTTTCGCGGCTCTTTTTCTGTGCCGGTATTTTCATTTGCGCCGCTGCCCACGTCTACAATCGGCTCACCATCCCAATCCGGATCGTTGAAATGGTGATGCGCTTTCACGAAATCGATAATCGTGAAGTAATCCTTGCCCTCATAAAGTCGCGTCCCACGCCCGATGATCTGCTTGAACTCGATCATCGAACCAACCGGGCGCATCAGCACAATGTTGCGCACATTGCGCGCATCGACGCCGGTAGAAAGTTTTTGTGACGTCGTCAGAATCGTCGGGATCGATTTTTCATTGTCCTGAAACTCACGCAGGAATTGATCTCCGCGCGCGCCATCGTTCGCCGTTACCCGCACGCAATAGTCCGGGTCCTTGCTGGTTTTCATCTGGTTAATCAGGTCGCGCACGGCAGCGGCATGTTCCTGGGTGGCGCAGAACACCAGCGTCTTTTCACGCTGGTCGATCATGTTCATGAAGATCTTTACCCGATATTCCTCGCGCGCCTTGATCTCGATAATGCGATTGAAATCCTCTTCGACATAGCGTCGCCCCGCCTCGATATCGCCATCAATCACGATATCGTCCGGCGTGAACACGTATTCGTCCAGCGTCGTGGCAATCTGCTTGACCTTGAACGGCGTGAGAAAGCCATCGTTGATGCCTTCCTTCAGCGAGTACACGTACACCGGCTCGCCGAAGTAAGCGTAGGTATCGACGTTGTCGGTACGCTTCGGTGTCGCCGTAAGGCCGAGCTGCACGGCGGGCGCAAAGTAATCAAGAATGCCGCGCCAGTTGCTCTCATCCTGCGCGCCGCCGCGATGGCACTCGTCGATGACGATGAAATCGAAAAAGTCCGGCGG
>JBKJMK010000292.1:0-8272 GCA_046596005.1 Usitatibacteraceae bacterium
CGTTAAAAAGCCGGGCTTGCCCGGCTTTTTAACGTGAAAACAATCGACGGAAAATTTCCATTTTCCATTGGCGCACAGAATGCTATTTTTATTCATGCTTATTCTGGCTCCTGCACCATATACCCCCTCGCCCGCAACTTCGCCACGTAACCATCAGGCGCAACGATCTGCGTAATCGGCAAAATAGCGAGCGCAACTTTATCGTTTTTAAGTGCAGCTTCTGCAGCATTAAGCCATGTGTTCTCGATTTGGGTGAGCAGGTTCTGTACGCCGAGCGTCTTAATGAACGACGCATCCCTGATGGCGGCTTCGCAGGCTGCGCGCTGGTCCGCGACTGGAAGACTGCGTATGGCGTTGATGTCACCGGTCGCCCATGCATTCGCGCGAGTTCGCATGTCTGCCAAATCGGTTTCGATGCGCTCAATCGTTTTCGCAAAGCAGTCGATATCCGCGAGTCGGGACGATCGCAGTTCTTTCAACGCAGCTCGAGGATCGTTAATGGCAGGCTCCAACTTTACCTCGGTGATTTTAACCTTGTGCTTGTTTGCGGCATCGCGAATCACCGGCCAGACTGGACTTGCGCTCGTGAGGCCGACTTTGCTGATTGCTTTGCGGTAGAGCTCCATCGCGGCATACATCGGGCGCATGCGCTCGATGTCGTTTTCCTCATCGTCCTGAATGTATTGCTCAATGTATTTGTCGCGCAACACCGACCAGCGTGCGTACAAGTCTGCGGGAACGATATCTTTTAACAGGGCACCGTCGGGATTTTTTCGGGCCTGCATCACGGACGGCAGCATTGTCAGCGCTCTGAAGTAACCAATCTGCTTGAGCGAGATCGACATCGATGGCGCGGTGAGGACTTGCTGGGATTGCGCGATGATCGCTTCAATGCCTTTGGCGCGCCAGGTCATTTTTTGCGGTACCGGCGTTTGCGTGCCAACGATCCAGAGTACGTGATCGCCTTTTGATACCTTCCACACGCCGGGTCCGGGCTGTGCGCCGCTCACCACAATTGTTTCCAGTACGACAGGTGACGCAGGCGTTGTTGTCGAAACGCTTGATTCTGTGCGCGCAACTGTAGAAAAGGATGCACCAACTGTGCAGAGGATTATGAACGCTTGGATTTGCACTGGAATTTTCTGGAAGGAGGGGTTACTTGCCCAGTGAGCAGACTTGCCATACGTCCGGAAGTTCCTGCGATCTTGAATCTTGCATTTCCAGCAAGGATGCGCACCGGCAGATCACGGACTCTGCACAGTTTAGCCGACCGCAGGCTGGTCAAAAAATGGCAGCCAAAGTCTGCATCGTCGTCATCCGGCGACAAACCTCGTGTTTCCCGTTTTTACCTCTCCAAGTACGGCAGGAGAGATTTGTAAAAATCCACGCGTAATCAGTTGCTTGGCGCGATATTTGCAGCTCCCCAACAGCTGCCGACCAACTGGCATAGGCTTTGCTGCTATACGGTATAAAACAAAAGGTGGTGCGCACAATGAATTTCAATTCGGCTCGCGGCGTAATGTTCGGTGTGGCTTGCGCAGCGATCATTTCGTTGGAGGGCTGCGTGGCAGTGGGCCTTACGGCGCTGGGTGTGGGTATGGCAACAGGTGTATCCCATACCTTGGGGGGCATTGTTTACAAGACTTTCAGCGTCTCGCACGTGAAGGTGAAGAAGGCGGCGCTGACAGCAATGGGGCGTATGCAAGTAAAAGTGGTAAAGATGACACGTGATGGAGATACTGAATTAATCGCGGCCAAGGCAGGAGACCGCGATATAGAAGTGGAATTGGAAGCGTTGACGGGCAGCACGACGCGCATGTCGGTCACCGTTAAAAAAGACGGTGGCCTGTTGCGCGACAGTGCAACGGCGACGGAAATCATCCTGCAGACCGAACGGTTTGTGGGAACAAACTGAAGGAGTCATCATGGGCAAAGTTATTCAACAACTATTGGCGATTGCATTGGGTGCGGGCGGCTTGGCGATCTGCGCGCAGGCACAAACTACCAGCGGCACAACTGGCGTCACCACCGGTACCGGGACCGTAACCAGTTTGAACACGCAAACGACGACCATGGATAAGCTCGCCACCAACAAGGGTCAGGCGCATGTCGCAGAAAAAAATGCGTCGAGCTTCATTGCATTGGCCGGTTCAAAGGACAATGCTCTGGCGCTGGTCAACGGGTTGCGCGGTGGCACGCAAATCACGCTAACGAGTGCCACAACCACTGGCGGAACGACGGGCACAACGGGTGGCACGACAACTGGCACCGTCACAGGCACAACCATCATCCCGCCTACCAGCAAAATGGGTTGGGGTAATGTCTTTATCTCATTGTCACTCGCACAGAAGGTGTTGACGCAGGCGGGTATTACCGACCCCACCGCAGCGCAGCTAAAAATAGCGTTGATGGGCGGTGACCTCATCGGTGCTGATGGCAAGACGGTGACTGTCAAAGGTGTATTACAACTGCGTGCCGATGGTATGGGTTGGGGGAAAATCGCGCAAGTTTATGGTACCAAATTGGGTCCGGTGATAAGCGAACTCAAATCAGCGAATAAGCATATCGCCAGCGCATCGGCAACCACAGTTACATCGGGTGCCGGCAAGTCGTCGGGGTTAACGCAGACTGCGGCGGCCATCAAGGCTACGCACACGACCAGCAAAGGCGTGATGACGGCCGGTGGAACAGCCGCCGGGTCGGTCAGTGCCAAGGGTCTCTCCGCCGCTAACGGCAACATACCCACTGGAAAAGGGGCGGGGATTGTCACCGCGAGCGGCATGGGCAACGCGCATGGCAACGCGTTTGGCAAAGGCGTTGTCAGCGCAGGAGGAAGTAATGGTGCAAGCGCAACCACTTCCGCTGCGGGGACGAGAGGAGCAGGCGCTGGCGCGGGGTTAGTTACTGCCACCGGTGTGGCAGCGCCAAATGCCGCGACTGGTCTCACTACGGCTCAAGGCAATGTCGGTCACGGCAATGCCAACGGCAAAGGAAAAGGCGGCTGAGCGTCCCTCATCGCGTGTAATGAAAAGGGCCCGCAACGCGGGCCCTTTTATTTTGCAGGAGAAAGGTTCCGCATCTGGTGGCGGCAGCTGCCAGAAACACCCGCACGTGTTTCGCCAGACGTATTCGAGAGGTTGTCTACGGTCTAGGCAAAACACGCTGTTATCATATTCCTATGAACCCACCCGTCTCAAAACTTCCGCATGTCGGCACTACCATTTTCACCGCCATGTCCGCACTTGCTCAAGAAGTTGGCGCCGTCAATCTCGGGCAAGGCTTTCCGGATTTTGAATGCGATCCGCGTTTGATCGACTTGATGAACGTAGCGATGCGCGCCGGCCACAATCAGTATCCGCCAATGGCGGGAATTCTTCCGCTGCGGGAGATGATCGCTGAAAAGGTCGCGACGCTCTACACGCACTGTTACGAGCCCGCAGGCGAAATAACCATCACCGCTGGTGCCACCCAAGCCATTCAAACCGCACTCACTGCGATCGTGCATCCGGGTGACGAAGTGATTATTTTCGAACCCGTGTACGACAGCTATGAGCCAGTAATTCGCATGAACGGTGGCGTACCAGTATTTGCAACGTTGAAATTTCCAGACTATCGCCCGGATTGGCAGCAGGTACGCTCACTAGTTTCACCTCGTACCCGCGCCATCATGATCAACACGCCGCACAACCCGACCGCGACCTGCTGGCCCGTGGAGGATATGCATGCGCTCGAGGCTTTATTGCGCGATACCGATATTTTCCTCATCAGCGACGAAGTCTATGAGCACATGGTATTCGATGGCGCACAGCATCAGAGCGTCGCGCGATTTCCTGCGCTGGCCGAACGCGCGTTTATCATTTCTTCGTTCGGTAAAACCTATCACGTGACCGGCTGGAAGATAGCCTATTGCCTGGCACCGAAAGCGCTGACCACTGAGTTTCGCAAGGCGCATCAATTCATTGTATTCACTGTGCATACGCCATCGCAGTACGCGATTGCCAATTACATGGCGTTAGGCACGCATAACGATCTGCCGCAGTTTTATCAGGCCAAGCGGGATTTCTTTTTATCGCACGTAGAAGATTCGCGCCTCAAGTGGAGCCCGTCGCATGGCACCTATTTTGTATCCGCCCAGTATGCGCATCTTGCGGATTTTGCCGGCATGCCTGACGTTGATTTCGCCCAACATCTGGCGAGGAAATATGGTGTGGCATGCATCCCGGTGTCGGCGTTTTATCATGATGCGACTGATCACAAGACGGTACGGTTTTGCTTTGCCAAGCGTGAAGCAACCCTTGCAGAGGCTGCGAGTAGACTAATGAAAGTCTAGCAATAGCGGCCCTTTATGGGCACAAATGGTTGTTAAGCCTCACCAATGTTTGATCTACGTAAACAGGTTGGTGGGCTGGCATATACGTTAATTCGGCTTCGCTGAGATGACAGTGTTTCCAGGCATATGCTAATCATGTTCCCGGTCCGCCCAATTGGCCGCAAAGCGATTCAACTCATGCGCGTTGCGCAGGCCCAGCTTTTGTTTCAGATTCGCGCGATGCGCCTCTATTGTCTTGACGCTGCGATTGAGCTTGGCCGCAATTTCACTGGTACCTAGCCCGATGCCGATCAAGCGGAAAATTTCATGCTCACGGTCGGTAAGGCTGGACAAAATAGACGGCGGCTGGTTGGTCAGTCTGCCGCGTACCTTCTGGGCCAGCAGCGACTGCATGCGTTCGCTGAGATACCGCTCGCCCGAGAGCAGCTTGCGAATCGCCTTGATTACGTTTTCCGGTGCCTCCTGCTTGACCAGATAGCCCTTCGCGCCAGCCCGCAGGGCGCGCTCGCCGTGTACCAGTTCATCGTGCATGCTCAGCACCAAGGTTGGCAAGTCCGGCTGCAGTCTCGTGAGTTCCTTGATCAACTCCAGGCCGGACAATCCCGGAAGTGAAATATCGGTAACAACAATATCGGGCAGATGCTCTCTCAGGATTTCGAGCGCGCGTTCCGCAGAGTCGGCGGTGAGTGTGACCTCCAGATCCGGCTCGTTGTTGATCAGCTCTTTCAGGCCGTGCAAGACGATGGCATGGTCATCGACAACCATGATTCTTGATTTCAAAGCGGTCCCTTTTTCTGCCTTGCTTGCGACGGTGGTTTGCGTGGCTCCAACCCGCACCACCCAACACGCACCATCGTACCACCGAGTTTCCCTTCGCCGACATAGAGCGTTGCATCGATTGCTCTGCATCGGTGGCGAATGCTGTGGAGGCGATGCTGATTGTCCGCATCGCCTTCCGCCTGCGGTCGCCCGATGCCATTGTCCGAAATGATCAACTCAATCCCGCGGCTGGTACGCGTGAGTGCAATGCGAATTTTCCCAGCCTTGCTATGCTTGAGCGCATTGTTAACGGCTTCCTGCGCAATCCGATACAAGGTGCGTGCGACTACTTCATCGGAAATTGTCACGGCGGTCGGAATTCGCGCATCGCATTTCACCGCCTCAAGACTATTGACATCATTTGCCAGTTGTCTCAATGCGGCTGCGAGCCCTTCACTGCCCCAGATGTAGGGCGACAAACCGTGCGCGATCATGCGCGTGTGGCCGATGGTGCGATTGACCAGCTCGGAAATACGACCGGCAAGGCGCGCTTCATCAGGGTTCTTCACGGCAAGTTTTTGCGCAAGCGTCTTGGTCAGTAATGCGATGCCGGTCAGGTTTTGTCCCAATTCATCGTGCAACTCCAGTCCCACCCGCTCAAGCTCCTTCTCGATGGCCAGCAGAATATTGCGCTCGAGTTCCTGCCTGCTGCGCATTTCGATTTCAAGCGCGGTGTTGGCCGCTTTAAGTTCCCGCGTCTTTGCCTCGACCGCGACTTCAGCGAGTCGACGCGAGGTGACGTCGCGCGCACTAATCTGGATGTGCTCAGGCAAGCCTTGTTCGTTGCGGACCAGATGGAGTTGACCTTCCAGCCAAATATAGTGACCCTCTGCGTGGCGAAAACGATACGTCAGTGCAGCAAATTGGCTATCACCATTTGCACAACGCGCAAAATGTTGCTGTAACAAGACGAAGTCATCAGGGTGAAAAAAACTTGCCACCTCCTCCCGCAGACTGGTTTCGATGTCGTGCCCTGTGACGCGCGTAAACGACGGCGAAAGATAAATCGTCTGACCGTCGGGTTTCATCAGAACAATAATGTCACGCATGTTTTGGGTGATGAGCCGAAACCTGGCTTCGCTCTCAGCGATTTCCTTTTCGGTCTGCTTGATGCTTGTGATGTCACGGCCGATACCCCGGTAGCCGGTGAACTTGCCTTGTACATCGAACATGGGCAGACCACTGATGCTGTAGTAGCCGACGACCTTGCCTGTCTCACGATTGAAGGCGCGCGTTATCATGCCTTGAAACGGTCGATGCGCTATCAAGGTCTGTTTATGGTCATCCCATTCCTGCGGAGTCAGCGAGTCGGGGAATAGCTCCCAGCGGGTTCTGCCGAGAATGTCGGTACGTTCTATGCTGGAGTCGAGCGATTGCTCTATGGACAAGAATGTGAAGCGATGCTCTGCATCTGTTTCCCAGAACCAATCCGACGAAATTTCCGTCAGCGCGCGAAACCGATCTTCGGAAGCGCGCAGCGCTTCTTCTGCGTCATTTTTGGCATTCATGTCATGTTCCTGCCCGACAGTGCATCCGCGTTCACCGTCACATGGTCACCTTGCGCGACAAATTTCCGTTATTTCAGAGGATGAGGATCGCGCGATAGTCGTTCACATTCGTCCGGGTAGGACCGGTGACAATCAAATCATCGAGTGACGAAAAAAATCCATAGGCATCATTTATTCCCAACAGCGATTTTGCGCTTACATCAAGCGCACGGGCCCGTGCGAGAGAGGCCGGTTCGAGATAGGCGCCAGCATTTTCTTCGGAGCCGTCAATCCCATCGGTATCGCAGGCGATAGCAAAAATATTCTCACGCGCGTCAAGATCAATGGCCAGTGATAGCAGGAACTCGCTGCAACGACCGCCGCGGCCTTGGCCGGCATTCCTCAGTGTAACGGTGCATTCGCCGCCGGAAATTATCGCCACCGGTGGCTTCAGCGGATGATGATGCTGCTGAATCTGCCTTGCAAATGCCGCATGCACCTTTGCCACCTCACGCGCTTCACCCGTTACGCTGTCCCCCAGAATCATGGGCGTGACGCCGTGTTGTTGAAAGAATGCGGCGGCTCTCGTGAGACTCGCATGCGGCGTGGCGATTACCCGGTTTTCAACACGTGAGAAAATTGCGTCGCCAGGTTTCAGCGTTTCCTCGGTATCACCGCGCGCGCCATTGGAAAGGTGGCGCATGACCGATAGCGGTGGCACGATGCGATAGGCTTGGAGAATATCTAGTGCATCCTGAAAAGTAGACGCGTCCGGCGCGGTGGGGCCCGAGGCAATTGAGGACGGATCGTCGCCAGTGACATCGGAAATGATCAGTGATAACACCTGCGCTTTGGTCGCTGCGGCCAATCGCCCGCCCTGAATGGCGGACAGGTGCTTCCTCACAACATTCATGTCCTGGATTGGTGCGCCACTGCTAAGCATGTCCCCCGTTACTGCCTTCAAGTCGGCCATGTTAATACCGGCAACAGGCAATGAAAGCAGGCTGGAACCACCACCCGACACCAGCACCAGCAGGAGGTCATCTGCGGTCAACGATTGCGCAAGCGAAAGGATCTCTTTCGTGGCCGCCTCTCCTGCCTCATCGGGCACCGGGTGCCCCGCTTCAAGCACGCGAATGCGGGTGAGCGGCGTGGCGTTCGCACAGTTGTCGTAGCCATGCTCGTAGCGGGTGATCACAATGCCTTCCAATGGCGCATCGGCAGGCCAATGCGTTTCAACTGCCTTCGCCATTGCGGCTGCGGCCTTACCCGCACCCACGACTACCGTTCTTCCCTTAGGCGGTGCGGGCAGATGCTTTGGTACAGTCGCCAGCGGATCCGCAGCAGACATGGCTGCGCGGAAACTGTCGATTAAAAGCTCGCGCGGACTCATCAAGGCTATTTTCTTGCAACGGTACGTTTTGAGGCAACACCCAGAAGCGGCGCAAGATAGTGCCCTGTAAAACTCTGCGGCATTTGCGCCAGGTCTTCAGGCGTGCCTTGCCCGACGATTTCACCGCCGCCGTCGCCACCTTCCGGACCCAGGTCGATCAGCCAGTCTGCTGTTTTGATGACGTCCAGATTGTGCTCAATGACCACCACCGTATTGCCGTGTTCGCGCAGTCGATGCAAAACT
>JBKJMK010000321.1:0-6374 GCA_046596005.1 Usitatibacteraceae bacterium
GTTTTTTACGCCAATTCAAGTAAATGACGGCATCCCGCTTCGCATCGCCGTCATCATGACACCGGCGTAAACTGCAAGACACGTGGGTTTGATGAGGCTCGCCACATCAGTTGACGCAGAGTCGCAACTCATAGCGATGTGTGGCAGGCGCTTTGGTGAAGGGAGTTCCGATGGCGGTCTTGGATGTGTGTGCTTTCTTGAGACGATGATCGCCGGTCAATTCGATATTTAAAATGTCGGACTTGTCCTAGTGTCGGCTTCGGGTGAAAAGGGCTGTAAGGTCTGCCAGTTCTGGGGTTTGACTGGCAGAGCATGAATCACTGTGAGCTATTGCACTGCAACACGCGGCAGGCTATATTGTCACTATGAACTCCAGTTCACTCCCCAGCTATACATCTTTCACGGCACGCCTGATTGCGATTCTTTCGCTTGGCCTGCTGCTGCGCGCCGCGCGCACATAAATCCCCCCCATCTCTCTATCATCAAAATTCCCGCGCTCTTAAGATAGAGCGAATCCGTGTTTCTACGTTCGAACCATGTACCGTTTCTGTACCTGATCACTCGGACGTCAATGTTTGGAGCAAGTAATGGACCAATTGATTATTTTTGATACCACCATGCGCGATGGCGAACAAAGCCCGGGCGCATCCATGACCAAAGACGAAAAAGTTCGCATTGGCAAGCAGTTGGAAAAAATGCGCGTCGATGTAATCGAAGCCGGCTTCGCGGCAGCGAGCCCAGGTGATTTTGAAGCGATCCATGCGGTCGCCAGTGTCATCAAGGATTCAACTATCTGCTCGCTGGCACGCGCGCAGGTCGGCGACATCCAGAAGGCTGGCGATGCCATCAAGCCCGCCGCGCGCGGTCGTATTCACACTTTTATCGCCACCTCGCCAATCCATATGCAACATAAATTGCGCATGACGCCGGATCAGGTGCTGGTCGCCGCAGTCGATGCGGTGAAATTCGCGCGAAATCTTTGTGAGGACGTGGAGTTCTCCGCCGAGGACGCAGTACGCAGCGAAATGGATTTTCTCTGCCGCGTGTTCGAGGCCGTCATTAGCGCTGGGGCTAAAACCATCAACGTTCCCGATACTGTCGGCTACAGCACGCCCGAGTTGTGGGCGGAGCGTTTTCGCACGCTTATCGAGCGTGTGCCAAATGCCGACAAGGTGGTGTGGTCTACGCATTGTCACAACGACCTTGGCATGGCAGTCGCCAATTCGCTCGCAGCTGTGAAGGCGGGCGCGCGACAGGTGGAATGCACCATCAATGGTCTCGGCGAGCGTGCAGGCAATGCGGCGCTGGAAGAAATCGTCATGGCGTTGCGCACGCGCCGGGATTATTTCGATGTCGAGACGCGCATCGACGCAACGCAGATTGTCCCGGCATCGAAACTCGTGTCCACCATCACCGGTTATCCGGTGCAGCCGAACAAGGCAGTGGTTGGTGCGAATGCGTTCGCGCACGAGTCGGGTATTCATCAGGACGGTGTGCTGAAGCATCGCGAAACCTACGAAATCATGCGCGCGCAGGATGTCGGCTGGCATAATAACCGGCTGTCGCTGGGAAAATTGTCGGGTCGTTCCGCATTTCGCGATCGCCTGAAGACGCTTGGCATTGAGCTTGAATCCGAAGTGGTGCTCAATGCTGCATTCCAAAGATTCAAGGAGCTTGCCGACAAGAAACAGGAAATTTTTGATGAAGACATCCAGGCGCTGGTATCGGATGAAACGGTCACACCTGAAGTTGAGCAGTTCAGTCTCGTCGCATTGACTGCACATACCGAAACCGGTGAGAAGCCGTTTGCGCGCATTGTCATTGCCGACCACGGCAAAGAAAAAATAAGCGAAGCCAAAGGTGCCGGACCGGTAGACGCGACCTTCCGTGCGCTGGAAATCATCGTCAATAGTGGCGCTGAACTGCAACTGTATTCAGTCAACAACGTGACCGAAGGAACCGACTCGCAAGGCGAAGTGACCGTGCGCCTTTCCCGCGCGGGACGGGTTGTGAATGGCATTGGGTCGGATACCGATATCGTCATCGCGAGTGCCAAGGCGTATCTGAATGCGCTCAACAAGATGGCGCATGGCGAGAGAATGAATCCGCAGATGAGTAATTGACGTGCGCCTGTCCGGCGTCGCCTGATGTCTGATTCTTATGACCCCTTCAATGTGGTAAGCGGCCGGGCTCAACTACCATAGGGCGCGATGAGACTGTTAGGCGCCTTGCCTGTAACATACGGGCCTTATCGATTGTGGATGGCACCATGACTGCGAAAAAACTGCTTGCCCAACTCGGCGTTGATCTGAACGCCTGCCAAGGTGACGATCTCAACGCCCGCTCTCCCATCGACGGCGCAACGCTTGCGACGCTGCGCTGTGATTCACATGAGTCGGTGGCAATAAAAATTGCTGCTGCTCATCAGGCGTTTTCAATGTGGCGAAATGTCCCCGCCCCAAAGCGTGGCGAACTTGTGCGCTTACTGGGTGAGGAACTGCGCGCCAATAAGGATGCGCTGGGACAACTGGTCACCATCGAGTCAGGAAAAATATTGCAAGAGGGTTTGGGCGAAGTGCAGGAGATGATCGACATCTGCGATTTCGCCGTAGGGCTTTCGCGCCAATTGTATGGGTTGACGATTGCGTCCGAACGCCCGGAACATCGCATGATGGAGCAGTGGCATCCGCTCGGAGTTGTGGGGATTATTAGCGCATTTAATTTTCCCGTCGCGGTGTGGGCGTGGAACGCTGCCTTAGCCTTGGTGTGCGGTAATGCGCTGGTGTGGAAACCTTCGGAGAAAACGCCGCTCGTGGCGCTGGCATCAGTGGCATTGCTGGAGCGCGCCGTCAAACGTTATCGCGCTGCAGGTGGCGTTGTGCCGGACGGACTGTCGGCGCTGCTGATCGGGCGCGCCAACGTTGGCGAGGCAATGGTCGACGATTCCCGCGTTGCACTTATTTCGGCAACCGGTTCGACCCGCATGGGTCGTGCCGTGGCTTTCAAGGCTGCCGCGCGGTTCGCCAAAACCATCCTCGAACTCGGCGGCAACAACGCCATGATAGTAACGCCGAGCGCGGATTTGAAAATGGTACAAACCGCGGCCCTGTTCTCGGCAGTTGGCACCGCCGGGCAGCGGTGCACGTCGCTCAGGCGATTGATCGTTCACGCCAGCATCTACGATCAACTGTTGCCGCGCCTCAAGGCCGCATACGCATCCATCCGCATTGGTGATCCACTCAGGTCCGATACACTTGTCGGCCCGCTGATCGATGAAGCGGCGTTTAACGGCATGCAATCGGCGCTGCGAGCAGCAAATGCGGAGGGAGGAATGGTTACGGGCGGGGCGCGCGTGCACGAAGGTGAATTCCCGAATGCCTATTATGTGAAACCTGCCATCGTTGAAGTCTCATCGCAAACGGCTACGGTCTGTCACGAGACCTTTGCGCCGATCTTATACGTGTTGCGCTATGAAAATTTTGGTGATGCAATCGCGCTGCAAAATGCCGTCCCGCAGGGATTGTCATCATCGATCTTCACTAATGATATGCGTGAGGGGGAATTATTCCTGTCCGCATCAGGAAGCGATTGCGGTATTGCAAACGTCAACATCGGCACTTCTGGCGCGGAAATTGGCGGCGCGTTTGGAGGCGAAAAGGAAACCGGCGGTGGTCGCGAATCGGGATCCGATAGCTGGAAGGCCTACATGCGTAGGGCAACGAACACAATCAATTATTCGACCGCGCTGCCGCTCGCGCAGGGAATTAAATTCGACGTTTGAAAAATACGCAGATCGCCATTTGGCGTGGTTGCCAGGTCATTTTGTGCTTGGGAGCAGCGCCAATGCTTGAGTTTGTCTGGCGCACACCCCTCAGATCTTTTGGGCGAGTTTCGCTGCCAGTCCAATGTAGTTCGAAGGAGTAAGCGCCAACAGCAGGGTTTTGTCCGCCTCAGGAATGGGCAACGCTCTGATGTACGCGTGGAGAGACTCACGTTCGATACCGCCTTTGCCACGTGTGAGCTCTTTGAGCTGCTCGTATGCGTCAACGATGCCGAATTTCCGCATCACAGTCTGTATGGGTTCGGCAAGCACATCCCAACTTGCGTCTAGACCTGCTGCGATCTTTGCTTCATTAACTTCGAGCTTGTCGAGCCCGCGTGCCAATGAATCATAGGCAAGCACACAGTAACCAAACGCGACGCCCATATTGCGCAACACGGTGGAGTCGGTGAGGTCGCGCTGCCACCGTGAAATCGGCAGCTTCTCCGCCATATGGCGCAGCAACGCGTTGGCGATTCCCAGGTTGCCTTCCGAGTTTTCAAAATCGATTGGGTTGACCTTGTGCGGCATCGTTGAGGAGCCGATTTCACCAGCTTTGGTGATTTGCTTGAAATAGCCGAGCGAGATATAGCCCCAGATGTCGCGGTTCAGATCGATCAGGATCGTATTTACGCGCGCAATGGCATCAAATAACTCGGCCATGTAATCGTGTGGCTCGATTTGGGTGGTGTAAGGGTTGAAGGTTAGTCCGAGTCCCACCACGAATTGTTCGCAGAAGGTTGGCCAATCCAGGTTTGGATACGCCGAAAAGTGGGCGTTGTAGTTGCCGACAGCGCCGTTAATTTTCCCCAGTAATTCGATGTTGGCGAGTGATTTTTGGGCGCGCTGCAACCGGTGGGCGACATTCGCCAATTCTTTACCGAGTGAAGTCGGCGATGCCGCCTGGCCGTGCGTGTGCGAGAGCATACTGATCGCCGCATGCATATGTGCCAGGGACTGCAGTTTGGCGTGGATGAGTGCAATTGCTGGTTGCACCGCGGCGGCAAGCGCGCTCTTTAGCATTAAGGCGTGCGAAAGATTGTTGATGTCCTCCGAAGTGCATGCAAAGTGGATGAACGCTTGCGATTTTGTCACTTCGGTGTTGTCAGAGAATCGTTCCTGTAGCCAGTATTCGACCGCTTTAACGTCGTGATTCGTGGTGGCTTCAATCGCTTTCACGCGTTCGGCATCGTTGACGGAAAAATTCGCTGCAACGCCACGCAAAGCGTTGATCGTATCCGTCGTGAACGATGCACAGTGGGCGATCCGTGGTTCGTCCGCCAGCGCGATCAGCCACTCGATTTCGACATGCACGCGATATTTGATTAGTGCAAACTCACTGAAAAAGTCGCGCAGGCCGCTTACCTTCCACTCGTAGCGCCCGTCGAGCGGGGAGAGCGCAGTAAGAGGCGTGAGAGGTAGAGGTACAGGGTGCGGCAGTGGCGCGGTCATATTGAAACCTAAAGTACGTCAATCATGATTTTAACACCCGCACATTCTTTCATCGCGCGCTGGCGCTCGCAGAGAGGAGACGATGCATGTCACGATGATATAATTTGTTCCCAGTTGCAGAGTGAGAATTGTTATGAAGTTGCATGGATCCCGCACCAGCCCGTACGTCCGCAAAGTCCGCATCGTGATGCTGGAGAAACGCATCGAGTGCGATTTCGTGGAGGACAATGTCTGGAGCGCGGACACAACTGTGACTCTGCACAATCCGTTGACCAAGGTGCCGGTGTTGGTTCTGGACGATGGGATGGCCCTCTATGATTCACGCGTCATCGTTGAATATCTCGATGGCATCACCCCGGTATCGCGGTTGATACCTGATGGCGGCCGCGAACGCGCGCTGGTCAAACGCTGGGAGGCATTGGGTGATGGCATTGCTGACGCCGGCCTGGCTGCGTTTCTTGAGAGGAAACGCGAGCAGGGTGCACAGAGCAAAGACTGGATATCGCGTCAGCTAGGGAAAGCAGACTCCGGCATTGCTGCGGCCGCGCGCGAAATCGGTGATCGCGAATACTGTCACGGGCTTTCGCTGACGCTGGGCGACATTTCGCTTGCTTGCGCGTTGCTGTGGGTGGAGTTTCGCCTGCCGGAGGTACAGTGGCGCGCGAGCCACCCTAACCTCAAGAAATGGGTTGAGCGTCTGGAGTCGATGCCATCCTTCGCGGATACCAAACCGCCAGCTTAAACGTGTGAATGTATTGCGAATACGAGCGCCATTGGCTTTAGCGCGAGATCACGCCCCCACCCAGGCAAATTTCCCCGTCGTAAAGTACAGCGGATTGCCCGGGCGTCACCGCCCATTGTGCCTGTTCAAATCGTAGCGCGAACGTAGCCGCAGCGGTTGTATCGCCGGTCGCATCAAGCATGCAGTCTGAATCAGCCTGCCGGTAACGTGTTTTTGCGCCATATGATCCGTGTGTTGGTGCCGCCCCGCTGACCCAGGCAGCATCCTGCGCGTGCAGGGCTCGTTTCAGCAGTGCCGGATGGTCATGTCCCTGCACCACGATAAGTTCGTTTCTGTCGAGATGCTTGTCCGCGACAAACC
>JBKJMK010000008.1:0-3584 GCA_046596005.1 Usitatibacteraceae bacterium
GATCCCGCTGGGATCGCTGACCGGCAATATCAAATTAAGGGGCTTGAATCTGGACCTGGTCGGCATTGTGCCCATCACCGAGAAATTTTCTGCATTTGGCCGAGTGGGTGTGAATTACGCTGAAGCCAAAGACTCCTTCACCGGTAGCGGATTTGTCCGTGTCATCAATCCCAATCCCAGCAAGCGCGAGGCCAACCAGAAGGTAGGCGTTGGCTTGCAGTACGCGTTCACTGACTCGCTCGGCATGCGCGCCGAGATGGAACGTTATCGAATCAACGATGCCGTCGGCAATAAGGGTGATATCGATCTCATCTCACTCGGCCTGGTTTATCGGTTCGGCGCGAAGCGGCCAGTTTACATCGCACGTGCGACGGCAACTGAGCCTGTTGCCCCCGCGCCACGCGCCGCAGCACCCGAACCAGTTGTCGCGCCGGTTCCGCCACCGCCTGCGGTGAGACCGCCTCCCCCGCCAATGAAGATTACTTTTTCTGCGGACGCATTTTTCGATTTTGACAAAGCGACCATAAAACCTGACGGTAAAGCCGCGCTCGACAAGCTTGCCAACGATCTGCGGGGCACCAACTTTGACATTATCAAGGTGACAGGTCATACCGACCGAATCGGATCTGACGCATACAACATGTCGCTGTCGGCGCGTCGTGCTGAAACGGCCAAGATGTATCTGGTGAGTCCCGCCGGGATCCCGGCTGGCAAGATTGCGGCAAATGGCGCAGGTGAATCAAATCCCGTGACCAAGCCCAACGATTGTAAGGGTCAGAAAGCCACCAAGGCGCTGATCGCTTGTCTGCAGCCGGATCGCCGCGTGGAAGTCGAAGTCTCCGGCTCCAAATAAAGTCCCCGGAAAAACACAAGCACTGGCAAGCCTCGTGGCATGAAATGCCGCCAGAGGCCGCGCCAGTGCTTGTGTCTGGTGAAGTCCCGGACAGGGAACGTGTTTCTTCGCCGTTGCGATCGGGCAAACCTTTTGCGCCGATAGCGAATATGTTGTTCTGCAGCGCCTGCTACCGATACCAGAAAAACTCCTTTTACGGGGCAAGCGGCCTGGTGGCAATTCGTCAGCCAGCTGACTACAAGAAGATGCGCAAACGGCCTACACGCGTGTAGGTGTCAACCGATAACCAAATGGACCGGTGCGGCGTAACTTGCAAGGGTGGGAGATACAGCGGCAATCGACAGCGTCAGGCGCTTTATCAAATGGGTCCCTTTCATGGCGACCGACAACACGGCCTCAAAGATAGACACACCGTTTGCAGTTTGAAATTACCCGTTTTTTAATTGAAATTACATGGAGAGTACAACTATGAAACATCTTAAATTTATGTCCACCATCATCGCAACCGTCATGTTCGCAACGTTGCTCGGTTGCGCATCAACAGCCAAGAAAGAAGGCACTGGCGAATACGTTGATGACACCGTTATCACCACCAAGGTAAAGGCGGCAGTTTTCAATGA
This sequence comes from Usitatibacteraceae bacterium, assembly GCA_046596005.1. Lineage (GTDB taxonomy): Bacteria > Pseudomonadota > Gammaproteobacteria > Burkholderiales > Usitatibacteraceae > UKL13-2. The sequence continues at coordinate 1,474 of JBKJMK010000008.1, forward strand.
GCCTTCGCTGAAGTCATCGGAAATAAACGTCGAAACTTTCAAGGGCGTGGTTCAGTTGAGCGGGTTCGTTGCTGAGGCTAGCGATATCCCAAAGGCGAGTGAAGTTGCACGCGGCGTCAAGGGTGTGACATCGGTCAAGAACGACATGCGGGTTAAAGGTCGCTAATCGTGCTGCACTAAACAGGAGTAACGAAAATGCTTGAAACTATTGCAATTCTTTTGGTCATTCTCTGGGCGCTTGGTCTGGTCTCGTCGTACACAATGGGCGGGTTCATTCACATTCTCCTGGTCGTCGCGGTCGTCGTGATCGTGGTGCGGCTCATTCAAGGTCGGCGCGTATAGCGACCCTGAGGCGCTTGGTGCGCGAGGCGGCAGGCAAGGCGATCCGGTAGCGTAAGGATTTAGTTTTGCCCGTCCCTCGCTGTCAACTCCGCGAGCACAAACAGATTTCTATTGGAGCGGTTGATATGAATGCAGTCAAAATGTTGGCGATCGTGCTGATCGTCGCGGGTGCTCTCGGGTTATTGTATGGTGGCTTTACCTACACCAAAGATACCCATCAAGCGAAGTTGGGCCCCATTGTGCTTTCGGTTACGGAAAAGGAATCAGTGAATATCCCGATCTGGGCCGGGGTGGGTGCGTTGGTCGCGGGAATATTCTTGCTGGTGACGCGCAAGTAAATCAGTGCGACCAAACTGGTACGTTAAATGCGCTACCAGCGATGTTGACAATGGCTCTTGGCAATTGGCAACGAGCGGCATCGGTTGGTGCTGAATGCATGGAAGCCCAACATCTCTCCGTGAGTTGCTGGGCTTCACTGCATTCCCCGCTTATCAATGCTCAGTGGGTGCATTTTCTGAAAAGCGCCGATTGAGGACATAAACGTCGGCGTTTGTCCTACAATAAGCTGCGCCATACACGGACGCGCTGAAATTAAAGCGTCACGTAGTATCTATATTGATTATCCCGAAGCAACAAACATCGCAATCGAATAAATTCCACAACGGAGTTCCGCGCCATGCTCGACAAAACCAAAGTAATGATCGCTGACGATCACGCACTGTTTCGCGCAGGCCTTCGAAGCTTGTTGGAGGACACCGGCGAGTTCGAGGTCGTTGTCGAAGCCTGCAATGGCGAAGACGCACTAAAGGCGGTGCGCGAGCAGGAAATCGATGTGACATTGCTCGATCTTTCCATGCCCAAGCAAAGCGGGATCGATGTGTTGAAGCGCATGAAATCATTGAAGCCGGACATGGCTGTATTGATACTTTCTATGTATCCGGAGGAACAGTACGCAGTGAACATGCTGCGTGCCGGTGCCTCGGGTTATCTGACCAAGGAATCCGCGCCGGAGCAGGTGGTAACTGCACTCCGAACGCTCCGCAAGGGCCGCAAATATATCAGCAGCGAAGTCGCTGAGTTACTGGCGGAAACTCCCGATGCCTCGAACACGCCGCTGCACGGTACCCTGTCGCAACGTGAATTCCAGATATTCTGCAAACTCGCCGCGGGACAAAGTGTCTCCGAAGTTGCGACAGAATTGTTTCTCAGCGTAAAGACCATCAGTACCTACCGCACACGCGTTCTGGAAAAAATGGGCATGCACAGCAATGCTGATCTGACTTATTACGCGATCAAGAACGGCATCATCCAGTAGGAAAAGCATGAACCCGCATCAAATGATTACTAAGGCAACGGGAAACAACTCCCCGACACCGATCAGTGTGCAAGGACTTGGTTTTATGGAAAGTGCTCTAGAGCGTCCGCCAATACGCGTTTTTTTGGTCGAAGATTCTCCGAATGTGCGCGATCTTCTGCTGGATTTTTTGCACGTACCAGGTGAAGTAGAAATAGTCGGTTACGCGGATACGGAGGACGAATCGGTGGCAGCGATTATTGCGCAGCCGGTAGATGCCGTGATCGTTGATTTGAAGTTGCGTGAAGGTGGAGGCATGGGTGTGATCGAAAGGTTGCGCAAAGAAAACTTCAAACCTGCCCCTACCATTATCGTGTTTACCAACCACCCTTTTCCGGAAATCAGGCAGCGCGCGATGAAATTGGGCGCAGATTATTTCTTCGACAAGTCAGTCGAGTACGAAAGCGTTCGCGCG
>JBKJMK010000097.1:0-2533 GCA_046596005.1 Usitatibacteraceae bacterium
TGAGCAAGAGGGGCGACGGTATCTTGTTACTCATAAACTGCTCCCCTAACTTGTCGTTCCAGCGGACGGCTTCGCTGCGCGCTGAACTCGAACGTTAGCCCCGTCAATCTCGATTGCACACTATCCGTCGTTGCCGTATAGTTGGGCAATGTACACCATCGCCGAAACGCCTACATTTGTTGCCGATGCCGACAAGCTCTGGACCGAGGAGGAACGGCTGGGTTTTTTCGTGTGGCTCGCCGGCAATCCGGAAGCAGGAGATGTCATCCCAGATAGCGGTGGTTGTCGTAAGGTCCGTTGGTCCCGCGCCGGCACTGGCAAGCGTGGCGGCGTTCGGGTCATATACTTCACGCGTTTGCCATCCGGAAAAAATCTGGTTACTGCTCGTGTACCCGAAGTCGATGAGAGACAACATTCCCGGTCATCTACTCAAGGCAGTTCGAAAGGAAATCGAAAATGGCTAGCCGCACCCCTACCCAAAAGCGCGTCTCTTCGGGCGAAACCCTCGGCCTGAAACTCCTGCAGTCCGTCCGCGAAATGAAGGGCGCAAAGGCCGCTCGCGTTACCAAAGTTGAACCAAACGAGGTCGTGCAGGCGCGCCAAAGTACGGGCCTGTCTCAAGCCCAGTTTGCTGAGGCGTTGAGCATCTCAAAGCGCACTCTGCAAGAATGGGAGCAAGGACGCCGCTCGCCGTCTGGAGCCGCCCAGGCCCTCATTCGCATCGCAAAAAATCACCCAGAAGTTGTGCGCGAGGCACTGGCTTGACGCATGGGGCTAACACTACGTTCCAGGGGACGCTAGGCGATGAAGCCGCGCAGCGCCCCTGAACTACGACGTTATGCGTCATAGGTTGGACACCGTGCTTGACATACTATTTGTGGTATATACATAATGAGGTATGTGGCAAATCGTTGAGCACCGTCGTGTCGATAAACAACTTTCAGATGCCGTTCCTGTCGAGGTTTTGAAGCGATACGAGAAGTGGAAAGACATTGCCAGGCTCTCGGGGCCGCCAGGTTTGCGTGCCATCAAGGGATTTCACGATGAAGCACTATTAGGTGAATGGAAAGGACATCGTTCTTCTCGGCTTGGACTTAAATGGCGGGTAATTTATCTAGTTGTTGCAAACGTGCTGCAGATTCAAGTTGTACATGTCACCGCTCACGATTACAGGAGACCTTGAAATGAAAGAATATCGTCCCGCGAAGAAACGAGTTGAGGTCTCGGTAGGAGAGTCTGTCCGCATTCTGCGCGAACTCCAAGAGCTAAGCCAAAGCCAGTTGTCCGAACTTACAGGTATTCCGCAAGCCACCATCTCTGCCATCGAAAACGATCGAGTGAACTTGGGTGTCGAACGCGCAAAAGTATTCGCCCGTGCCCTCAAGTGCCATCCAGCAGTACTTGTATTCCCCGGCTGGGAGGTTCCGCTTGAGCATGCCGCATAACACGTCGCTCCACACGGACGCGCTGACGCGCGCCCGTGAGCTTGATCGTTAGCCCTCTCGAGTAGTGCAATTTGACATGGCAGACGATTGTCTATACATTTGACTGGTGCGATATAAATGGGATCCAGCCAAAGCGAAGGCAAACGTCGAGGATCACGGAGTCAGTTTCGTTGAAGCCGTGACCGTCCTTGAAGACGACTTCGCGCTTACGCGCGAGGACGCAGATGCGCTTGATGAGCAACGCTTTGTCACCTTGGGCATGAGCGGCGTCGGCAACCTCTTGGTTGTGGTTTACACCTATCGCGAACCAGATGTAATCCGGCTAATTTCAGCCTGGAAGGCCAACAAACCACAGAGGTCACGCTATGAAAAAAACCGCCGCTGAACCCTATCGTGAAATTGACTTTGCTCGCGCCAAGCGTGGTGCAGTCGTGCCCCTCGAACCGGGCAAAACCAAGATTTCCATTCGCCTCAATAACACAGTGCTTGACTATTTCCGCGCCGTTGTCGAAAACGCAGGAGGAGGCAACTATCAAACCCTGATCAATGACGCGTTGGTTGCCTACACCCACCAACAATCGCTACTGGATGCGGTGCGCCAAGTAGTTCGTGAGGAGTTTCATCCGTCCTTATCTGCACAGAGCGGTCTAACACGGCGTTCAACCGGACGCGCGAAAAGCGCCGCGCGCCGGTCAACTTGATCGTTAGAGGGGTCTTGAACATGTCGGGCGACATACATCTAATAGAACGCATGGGCCACATGCAGTGCCTGGACAAAGCCTCGGGACTTTGGAAGAGCGGTTGGTGGGCTGTCGCGCCTGACACCGCCGAGAAATTGGTAGGCGGCCGTATCTTCTTTCACAAAGCCCAAGATAAGCCGTCGTTCTTTGGCGGGCGCATAGCGAGCTATCGCGTAGAAACCGAGGGTCAATGGCCCGGACGCATCGTTTTCACCTTTGTTTTCGGCCCTGAGTTCAGGGGGGTTGAAGCTGGCCGTGACGGCTGGGGTATGGAGAAAAAACTTGTTCTGCCGGCAACCCTCTAACCCTGCATTCGAGAGGGACGCCGCAAAAGCGCGGCGCCCCTCA
>JBKJMK010000268.1:0-8018 GCA_046596005.1 Usitatibacteraceae bacterium
GGCAGCGATGATCAAGTCAGCCGACCCGTAATGTGCCTCGTAAGCTGCGATGCCTTCCTTGATGAACGTGCTGAGGCGCTGCCTGTACGACACCCTGAGGGCGCCAACTGTTGGCTCGACTTCCGGATAAACGCGCATCCAGTCTGTAGTTGCCATGTCGTAGTCAATTCTCGGGGCAAGCACAATCATGCCCACATGCAGTCCCTTGGTCAGGAAGCCGTTCGACAAATCAATCATGACACGGGCCAGGCCGCCCAGCTTGAGGCCATCGACAACGATCAGAACATTGGGTTTCTTGCTGGGCAACACGGGTGTGCGCAGGTCAGGCTGCAACGAAGGGTCGCGCACCCATCGCCACATGCGGCGGCTGATTTTTCAGCACCTCAATCGCGGGTAGGGTGCGTGGTACGTCGCCATGGTGGCGCAGCGCTACGACCAGCGCGCGCGGAACCTTCTTTAAATCAATTGCGTCTTGAATCATTGGTCGAAGATAGCAGAATTAGCGCGCCTCGTGAGTGGTGCTGTGGTAAAAACCAACAACGATTCACACCCGTCGGCGTGCCAATTTAGGGTTAGTATTTCGCCTTGCTACTTCAACGTGGAGCCCCGTTTAATGAATAGATCTGCCCGCAGGTTAATGGCGTTTTTCATGCTTTCCCTGACCACCGCTGTCGCCACTGCCAACGTGACGGCGGGCTACTACCGACAACCTGCGATCTTCAATGACGGTGTCGTCTTCGTCGCCGAAGGCGATCTCTGGCGTGCCGATCTCTCCGGCGGTGTGGCGCAACGTCTGACCAGCAATCTTGCAGCAGAATCCAATCCCGCCGTGTCGCCGGATGGGAAGTGGGTCGCGTTTACCGCCCGCTATGAAGGCCCCGCCGAGGTTTACGTCATGCCGCTTGGCGGCGGTGCGCCAATCCGTCTGACATTCGAGGGTGACACCGCGTCGGTGCAAGGCTGGACAGCGGACGGCAAAGTGCTCTACGCGACGCAACGTTATTCAGGCAAACCCGATACACGGCTGTACACGATTGAGCCAAAAAGCCGGGTATCGACACCGATCCCGCTGCATCAGGCGGCCGAAGGTTGCTATCTCGGCGGCAGCTTGATTTTCGCCAGGCAACAGCTGATCAGCGATAACGTGAAGCGTTATCAGGGTGGCCTGGCGCAGAAAATATGGCGATTCGATGCGGGCAAAGAGGCCGTGCCGTTGAGTGGCGATCATGCGGGCACCAGCCGCCAGCCGCTATGCGGAAATGGCCGCGTCTATTTTATTTCTGATCGCGATGGCACCATGAATATCTGGTCGATGAATATTGAAGGCCGCGATCTGAAGCAGCACACGCGCCATAGTGAGTTTGATATTCGCGGTGCCTCGATTGCCAATGACGGCAAGCGCATCGCCTACCAGCGCGGTGCCGATATTTATCTGCTGGACACCGCGAACAACACTGATGCCAAACTTGTGCTCGGTCTGCAATCGGATTTCGAACACATCCGCACGCGTTGGGTAAAAAATCCGTGGGAATTTGTGAGTACGATTGCGGCGTCTGCGAACGGGGATCGCGTCGCGATCACCGCACGCGGACAAGTATTCGTGGCCCCGGTGGGCAACGGGCGGCGTGTTGAAGTGACCCGCGCCTCCGATTTTCGTGCGCGTGAAGGCGTCTTTTCGCACGACGGCAAATCCGTGTATGCGTTCACCGACAAGAGCGGCGAGGTCGAATTGTGGCGCTTCCCGGCAAACGGGGCAGGCACCGCTACACAGCTCACAAAAGCCGCGATGGTGCTTCGCCAGAGGGCATTTCCTTCGCCGGATGGCAAATGGCTGGTGCATTTCGATAAAGACAGGCGGCTCTACCTCCTCAATCTTGCCACCGGCGAGGATAAGGAAATCGACCGCAGCCCGGTGGACCGCTACGAAGATATTGCCTGGTCGCCTGATAGCCGCTGGATCGCGTTCAACAAGAGCGCAGTGAACCTGTTTGAAACGCTGCACCTGGTCGAGATACCAACGGGCAAAAAAACGCAGCTCACCAGCGATCGCTTCGATGCGCGCGATGCGGCGTTCAGCCCCGACGGAAAGTGGCTATTTTTCCTTGGAGATCGCAATTTGCGCAGTGTGGTGACCAGCCCCTGGGGCCAGCGCAGTCCTGAGCCGTTTTTTGATCGGCAGACAAAAATTTACGCCCTGGCACTCGATCCCGGCGCGCGCTGGCCATTCTTGCCCAAAGATGAATTGCAAAAACCAGAGCCGGAAAAGAAGCCCGAGGTGCCCAAGACTGCGGCGTCTGCTGACGGCAAAACCGATGATAAAACCGACCCCAGGGGCGAAGATAAGAGCGACAGCAAGGAGGCTGGTAAAGAGCCCGGCAAGCAGCCGCCAGCGAAGATTTCCGCGCTGAAACTTGAAGGCTTGCAGGATCGTTTGTACGAAGTGCCGACGCCCGCGGGCAACTACAGCAAGCTCTCCACCGACGGCAAGCGTCTTTATTTTGTGGTGACCGAGACTGCGGTGGAACGCAAACTTTCGCTGCGCTCAATACTCATTGAGGCACCCAATCCGGTGCCGCCACCAGTTGATCTTTTTTTCGATGAAATCCGCAGTTATCAACTCACGCAGGACCGGAAAAAATTGCTCATCAGAAAAGCCAACGAGCTATTTATGTTTGACGTTGGCAAGGCGGCACCCCCGGTTGCGGAGCACGCTAAATTTGCGGTCAATCTCCGCGACTGGACAATCGCCGTTGATCCCCGTGAGGAGTGGCAACAGATGTTTGTCGATGCATGGCGCATGCATCGCGATTTTTTCTATGACAAGAACATGCACGGCGCAGATTGGCTGAAGGTTCGGGCGAAATACGAGCCGCTGATGGCGCGCGTGACGGATCGTTCTGAAGTTAGCGATGTACTTGCGCAGATGACAGCAGAGGCGGTGGCCTTGCATAGCCAGATTGGCGCGACAGATTTGCGCAAAGGCGAAGACACGATTGACGTGGCAGGATTGGCTGCAGATGTCGTGAAAACAGCGCAGGGCTTTCGCGTGACGCGCTTATATGGTGGCGATCCCGAATTACTGGAAGAGCGCAGTCCACTGGCACGAACCGAAGTGAATGTGAAAGCCGGTGAGATCATCACGGCAATCAATGGGCTCTCCGCAACATCGGTGGCAAGTATCGGTGAGCTGCTTCGCAACCAGAGCGGTAAACAGACATTGCTTGCGGTCAGCGACAATGCCGGAAAATCACGCGCGGTAATCGTTACGCCAGTCACTGCGCGCATTGACCGCGACTTGCGCTACCTGACGTGGGAGCGGGAGCGCATGCTGCGCGCAGAGAAATCCAGTAACAATCGCATCGGCTATGTGCATCTGCAGGCGATGGGTGCCAACGACATTGCCCGCTGGGCACGTGAGTTCTATCCGGTATTTCAGCGCGAAGGCTTGATTATCGATCTTCGCCACAATCGCGGCGGTAACATCGATTCGTGGATTATCGAAAAATTGCAGCGCCGCGCCTGGCATTTCTGGCAATCGCGTCAATCCGATGTGCTGTCATGGAATCAGCAACTGGCGTTTCGCGGTCATGTTGTCGCACTCATCGACGCCGGCACCTATTCTGACGGCGAAACCATGGCGCAAGGCCTCAAGCGTCTCGGTATCGCGCCACTCATCGGCACCACCACGGCAGGTGCCGGCATCTGGCTATCGGACCAGAATCGTTTGCGCGACAACGGCATTGCGCGCGCCGCTGAACTCGGCGTATTTGTCGACAACGGCCCTGGATCGAAAGACGAAAATGTGTGGATCACCGAAGGCGACGGAGTGAAACCAGACATGGAAGTCGACAATCCGCCGTATGCGACCTTCAATGGCGAGGATGCACAGCTTGATGCCGCGATTGCTTACCTGATGGACAAGATGACGAAACAACCAGTCAAAGCGCCGGTGATGCCTGCGTTTCCGAGGAAAGTGAAACCCTAGTATTGACGTGCCGTTCCAGGTATTTTTGCCTGGAACGGCGCGTCAATAGGCGTTCTGCGGTTTGCCAAGCGAGGCTGATGGATTAAAACCCCACCAGCTTGACATTTACAAACAGCGATCGGTTCGGCGGGTTATAGCCGCGTGCCACTTCATATTTACGGTCGGCAATGTTCTGTGCGCTGAGTTCAACCGCCCACAATTTGTTGACCTGATAATTGACACGCGCATTCACCACCGCGTAGCCGCCCATTCGCGAGCCCGCAGACTCGACTGAAGAATCGTAGCGCCGGCCGCTCGCGACGACATCGCTACTGATCTGCCAGCGGCCAAAGGTGCGATTGGCGGCAAGGCTGCCGAACAGTTTTGCACGCGAGCGCAGTTGACGGCCGGTGTCGGTATCGATCGGTTGCTGCGATGTAAACGACGCTTTGAGGCCCAAGCCCGCAAGCGTTGTGTCGCCCGATAACTCCCAACCCTTGACGCGTGCATTGCGAATGTTCACCGGAATGAAGCTGATAAAGTCTGGCGCGATCAGGTCCTCGAAGCGGTTGTCGAACCGCACCAGGGATGTGCGAATCGCGGCGCTGTTCCAGCGAACACCAATTTCTGCCTGCTCACTGCGTTCTGGTTTCAGATCCGGATTTGAAAAGCCCGGATAGTAGAGATCATTAAACGATGGCGCGCGAAAGGCGCGACCAACGCGCCCATAAACTAGCAGTGCGGGTAACAATTGCACACCGTAGGCAATGCTGCCGGTGTTGCGTCGGCCGAACTGGGTTTCCTCGTCACGACGCAGCGAAAAATCCAGTTGCTGTTCGCCAGATGCGCCAAAGTGCTCGAGATAGCCTGCGAATACCGAGCCAGTCTTGCGTTTCTTTCTGTCGTATTCAGTTGTTGACTGAACGCCCTCTTCGCGCCACTCAGCACCGGCGGTGGAACTGCCGCGTAGGGTTTTGAATTCGTTGATCCATACCACCTGATTTTGTTCGGTCTTGAATGTGCCGGGGAAAGACGAGGCAATACGGATGTCATCGGTTGTCTTGCCTATGTTGAGTCGCGATGTCCAGTTGGGCGTAATCTGGTTTTCAGATAACACGCCGATGCCGGAAAGCGTTTGACGATTGCGTGCATCGTCATCTGGTCCGTTGTCAAAATGCGCTGTGCCACGCGACTGCCAAGCCTTAAGTGAAATCGTTTCGCCCTGCCAAAGCGTATGCGAAATATTGACGCTGACATTTGCGTTTCGATAGGGGTCGCGGTCCAGGTTGAAAATAAAGCTGGGGGAATCGGCATTGGTGGCCGAACGCGCACGCAGCTGACGATACCCGGCGTTCAACGTGACCGAGGTTTTATCTTCGACCGCCGTAAAACCGGCATTGACAGCGTATGCCGAATCGGTGCCAAAGCCGATGCCCGCCTGCAGACGCGGACGGGCCAGATTGCGCGTGAAAATCTGCATCACGCCACCGATCGCGTCCGACCCGTAGAGACTGGAGAAGGGTCCCTTGACGATCTCGATGCGTTCGATCATGTCGAGCGGGATATTTTCAAACGCCGGCGAACCAGCAGTAGCGGACCCTAACCGCAAGCCATCGACCAGCACCAGGGTGTGCTGGCTATTCGCGCCGCGAATGAACACGCCCGCAGGCTGTCCCGCGCCGCCGGTGGTACGGATCTCGACACCAGCCTTGCGCTGCAATAGTTCAGGGAGTGTTGCATTGCCGACAGCGTCGATTTCGTCGCGGCTGATGACAATAATCGTGGCCAGCGTACTGTTAAGCGATTGCGGCGTGCGCGACGCCGTGATGACGAGTTGCTCGACCTGCGCCGACGTTTGTGCGGATGCGCCTTGCGAAACAGACGAAACCGCGAGTGAAGACAGAATGATAAGTTTAAGTTTGTTGGCTCTCATGGGTTTTCAGTAAAAGTTGCAGCGAGCGTCCCCGCAAGCTGCGTGATTCTTCATGCAAGGCGCTGATTTTTTCAACACCCGACACACCGGCCAGCCCGACGCACGTGAGTGCGCAGAGCTGGTGCCAAGGCCGGTATCCGGACTGATGGCGTGCAGTTAAAAAACCAACTGCGCTCGTGGTCACCTTCCCGAATGCGTGCGTTTGTGGCGCATGACATTCAGTGGCATCTCGACGACGAGTGAACCAATCACCGTTGCGGGGGCAGTGCCTGATATTTGGTTCTACAGGCTTCCCGTTTAACGCCAGCGCATTTTGTACAAACTTTTTGCCTGCGCTGGAGCACCTTGTGCGAATGTGATTGTACGCCAGCGCCGCGAAACCAGCTGAAATCAGGGACGGCGGCGCTTCAGCCACTCAAGCACATCGGCAGGCGGAAGCGCACGCGAGATGAAGTATCCCTGCAAGAAATCGCACTGGTGTTCCTCAAGAAAATGCGCCTGCTCTTCGGTCTCAACACCTTCTGCGACGACGCGAAGCTTAAGGCTTGCGGCCAGATTGATGATGGCAACCGTAATTGCGACATCGTCGTCGTCGCGTGGAATGTCCCGCACGAACGAGCGATCAATCTTCACTTTGTCGATCGGGTAGCGTTTCAAATAGGAGAGTGAGGAATAGCCGGTGCCGAAATCATCCACCGTAAGGATAACGCCGAGATCCTTCAGCCGGCCTAGTGTTTTGGTCATCGCATTAACATCTTCCAGGAACAAACTCTCAGTGAGTTCAAGCTCGATCATTTCTCCGGAGATGTTGTGCTCTTTCAGGCGCGCGGCGATATCTTCAACCAGATCTTTTTGCTTGAACTGGATCGCCGAAAGATTGATGGCAACCGGAATTACCATGCCAAGATCCGCCCATTCACGCGCCTGGCGGATGGCTTCGTTGATGACCCAACGTCCAATCTGCGTGATCAGCCCGCGATGTTCGGCGACTGAAATAAATTGATCCGGCCCCAACAGTCCGAGTTCCGGATGTTGCCAGCGGATCAACGCTTCCACCGCGGTGGGCTGACCGGTATTGGTGCGTATTTCCGGCTGATAGTGCAGCGTAAACTCGATCTGCTTGATCGCCTTGCGAATACCGGACTCAAGCGCTAGCGCCTGAAATGCTTTTTTGTTCAGACTCGGCTGGAAGAACTGCCAGTTGTTGCGCCCGCGTTCCTTCGCCAGATACATCGCCGCATCGGCATTGCGAATGAGCGAATCGGGCGTCTCGCCATCTCTTGGAAAGACACTGACGCCGATCGACGCGGAAACGGACAGCACTTGATCTTCGAGCGAAAACGGCTCGCTGATGGCCTCGGCAATTTTTTCAGCAACCGGCGCGATGTCCTCGGCGTTGGTGAGTGCGTCAAGCACCACGAGAAATTCATCGCCACCGAGACGACCTACCAAATCGACAGCGCGCAGGCAAGACTGCAACCTCGATGCCACTTTCTTCAGCAATTCATCACCCGCGTAATGCCCCAGCGAGTCGTTGATGGTTTTGAAATTATCGAGATCGATAAACATGATCCCGACTTCCGTTTGATTGCGCCGCGCACCCGCGAGAATGTTCTGTATGCGGTCCAGAAGCAACGCACGGTTGGGAAGATGCGTAAGGGTATCGTGATGAGCCAGAAACTGAATGCGCGCCTCGGCCTGCTTCCTGTCGCTGATGTCGCGTATCACGGTCATGCGATGAGTGACGCCGGAATAAACAAGATCCTTGCCGACCAGCTCCACGGCCAGCTTGCTGCCATCGTCGCGAATCAGGGTGACTTCGTAAGGCCGTTCAAACCCCGCGCGTATGTTGCTCGCGACCGTTTCGAAATCCTCGGGTGCGATGAAATCCTGATTACGACGACCGACCAGCTCCGCGTGCGTCAACCGCATCATCCGGGCCGCGGCTTCGTTGCAGTCAACGATGATACCGGCGTCAATAAACACGATGCCCTCGTTGGTCGCATCGGCAAATTTTCGAAGCCGTTCTTCGCTGTCGCGAATTGCTTTCTCAGATTCATGGTAGCGGGTGATGTCGTGGATGAGCACAAACGCCGCTTGCGCCGTACCCGCGCCGTCAAA
>JBKJMK010000283.1:0-6714 GCA_046596005.1 Usitatibacteraceae bacterium
ACCGGACTTGCCGTAGCCCAGGGCATTGAGCTTCTTTAAACCCTCGATGGATTTTTCAAATACGCCCTCGCCCCGTTGTTTGTCGACGTTTTCCTGAGAGTAGCAGGGCAGCGACGCGCTCACCTCAACCTGATTGTCGGCCAGAAACGTTGCCAGATCTTCAAATCCGGGTTCGCCCAAAATCGTGAGATTGCACCGGTCGATGACTCGCACACCGTGCCCACGTGCTGCCCGCACAAGGTGACGAAAATGATCATTCATTTCCGGGGCGCCGCCTGTCAAATCCAAAACTTTTATGGGGGAAGCGCGGATAAACGCGATGACCTCTTCGATGGTCTCCAGCGACATCATTTCCTTGCGATCCGGGCTGGCGTTGACATGGCAGTGAAAGCACGCCTGATTGCATTTGTAACCCAGATTGACCTGCAACGTTTCCAGTGCCTTGCGGCGCAGATGAGGAAAGCCGCGCGATTTCATCAGGTGCAAGGTTTGATGCATGAAAGGTTCCCGGGGAAAGCGAAGATTAATGATAAAGGATTGTGATTCTTACGTAGAATCCTGAATACCGGATTCAGTCATTGCTGAACAGTATGGGTCGCGTCGACGACATCAAAATTACCGCTTTTTGACTGCGGCGACCAGCGCTTCTGCTGTAATACCGAAGTGTTTGTAAAGCACACCCGCAGGCGCTGATTCCCCAAACGTGTCGATGCCAATGACGGCACCGTCAAGGCCCACGTACTTGCGCCAGTAATCGGTCACACCCGCCTCGATCGCCACGCGCCGCGCACTCTTGGGAAGTACGTTTGCTTTGTACGCCGCATCCTGTTTGTCGAAAACGAACGTCGAAGGCATCGACACCACGCGCACGTGAATACCCTCACCAGCCAGCGTTCTCTGCGCGTCCATCGCGAGCGATACCTCAGTGCCAGTGGCAATCAATACCGCTGTCAGTGGCCCGGCTTCCGGAGCAAGCACGTAGCCGCCGCGTGCGACATTGGCGAGGGTCGCGGCATCGCGCTTCTGGAAGGGGGAATTTTGCCGCGAAAAAATAAGGCAGCTCGGGCCATCCCTGCGTTCGATCGCGTGGCGCCAGGCCTGTGCAGCTTCGACCGTGTCGCACGGTCGCCACACGTCCATGTTCGGAATAAGACGAAGTGCGGAAACGTGTTCGACCGATTGGTGGGTCGGGCCATCTTCACCGAGACCGATCGAATCGTGGGTGAACACAGATATGTTACGAATTTTCATTAGCGCCGCCATCCGCAGCGCGTTACGCGAGTAATCACTAAAGGTGAGGAAGGTGCCGGTGTAGGGAATAAAGCCACCATGCAGCGTAATGCCGTTGGCGATCGCCGTCATGCCGAATTCACGCACGCCGTAGTTGATGTAGTTGCCGCCATGCTTGGCCGACAGCGCCTTCGTGCCGCTCCAGTTGGTTAGGTTGGAGCCGGTCAGATCGGCCGAACCGCCAATCATTTCTGGCAGATGTGCGGCAAATTTTTCAATCGCCAGTTGTGAAGCCTTACGCGTGGCGACCGTTTCCGCCTTATCGTCGGCCGCAGCGATGGCTTGCTGCGCTATTGTTGCGTAATCGGCCGGAAAATCGCCCGCCAAACGGCGCTTGAACTCAGCGGCGCGGGCCGGAAAATGCTGCGCATAAGCGGCAAATGTCGCGTGCCATTGGGCTTCCTGCGCCGCACCCTTGTGAGTCGCATCCCAGGCGTCACGAATGTCGCGAGGAATCTCGAAGGCCGGATGGCTCCACCCGATCGCTTCACGCGTGGCGGCTACTTCTTTCTCGCCCAGTGCCGCACCGTGAACCTTATCGGAACCTGCCAAATTCGGGGAACCTTTGCCGATGACCGTTTTGCAGCAGATCAGCGTGGGCTGGTGGTGATCTGCCTTCGCGCTGCGAATCGCCGCCTCTATTTCTGCGGGGTTGTGACCGTCCACATTCGGGATCACCCGCCAGCCATAGGCGTTAAAGCGCATCGGTGTGTTATCCCTGAACCAGCCTTCGACCTTGCCGTCAATTGATATGCCGTTGTCGTCGTAAAACGCGATCAGTTTGCCGAGGCCCAACGTGCCAGCCAATCCACACACCTCATGCGAAATCCCTTCCATCAGGCAACCATCGCCAAGAAAAACATAGGTGTAATGATCAACCACGTCGTAACCATCAATATTGAAGGTGCGCGCCAGTTCGCGCTCCGCAATTGCCATACCGACTGCATTTGCCAGCCCCTGGCCTAGTGGTCCGGTGGTCGTTTCTACGCCGGGAGTTACGTCGACTTCCGGATGACCTGGCGTCTTTGAATGCAATTGCCGGAAACTCTTGATTTCCTCCATCGGCAGGTCGTAGCCCGTCAGATGCAGCAGCGAGTAAAGCAGCATCGAGCCGTGGCCGTTGGAAAGGACGAATCGATCGCGATCCGCCCAGTGCGGATTTTTCGGGTTGTGCTTCAGATGGCTGCGCCACAACACTTCGGCGATGTCCGCCATGCCCATCGGCGCGCCGGGGTGGCCGGAGTTGGCTTTCTGGACGGCATCCATGGAAAGGGCGCGAATGGCATTGGCGAGTTCAGTGCGGTTTGGCGTGGTCATTTTGCGAGGCGAGAGTGAAACGATGAATGGAATTGACGATTATAATTTATTGCCTTGCGGCTTCACGCAAAGGCCCCGATGTAATTCAACGGCAACAAATCCGCAAAAAGGCATGCGCGACATGAAGGGTCTCCATATCATCGCCGATCTCTATAACTGCCCCAAGGGCCGCTATCTGATTTCGGCTGATGCGCTGCGCCTCTTGTGCATCGAGGCGTGCGAAGCCGCCGGTTTGTCGATTCTGGGGCAACATTTTTACCAGTTCGACAGTTTTGACCAGGTTCAGGCCGGCGGCGCGACCGGCGCGGTGGTGCTCGCAGAGTCTCATCTGGCGATTCACACCTGGCCCGAACGCGACGAGGCTACGCTGGATGTTTACGTCTGTAACGTCACCGGTGACAACAGTCCGCGTGCCGAGAACCTGTACGCCGCGCTGATCGCCGCGTTTAAACCCGGCGACGTACTGGTAAAGCGGGTCTGGCGCGGCAAAGAGCTGCCCGTCAAAGTTGCGGCGTAGCAATCAAATTCATGCGTCTCGATGAAATCCTGAACGCCGGATCAGGGGTATATTTTGAGGGCACGCTGATCGATACCCTGCAAACTCCTTATCAATTGATCGAAGTGTTCGAGACGCCGACGCTGGGCAAACTCATGCGCATAGACGGTGCAAACATGACGAGCGAAGGCGACGAGTTTCTTTATCACGAGAGCCTGGTGCATCCAGCCGCCGTTGCGCACGCGTCACCGCGCAACGTGCTCATCATCGGTGGTGGTGACGGTGGGTCGAGCGAAGAGTTGTTGAAACATCCCTCAATCGAACGAGTCGTGCTGGCCGAACTGGATCAGGGCGTCATCGATATGGCAAAAAAACACTTGTCAGCCGTGCATCGCGGTGTTTTTGCCAATCCAAAACTTGAGGTACGCATCATCGATGGCGCGGCTTTTGTGAAATCGACGGCGGAACGTTTTGATTTGATCTATCTGGACCTCACCGATCCCGTCGGGCCGGCAGCAGCACTTTACACACCAGCGTTTTACACAGACCTGAAGCGCGCACTTGTTTTTGGCGGTGCGTTGGTGCTGCATATCGGCTCGCCGTTTTCGCACCCGGATCGGGTTGCCGGCAGCATTGCGAATTTGCGCGGGATATTTACGCGTGTCACGCCTTACTTCGCACACATTCCAACCTACGGAGCCTTGTGGGGCTTTGTCGTCGCATCAGAAACGATGGATTGCCGCGAATTGACCGCCGCGGAAGTTGAGCGTCGCCTGCAGGATCGTGCCATTGCCAATCGGCAGTTTTACAACGGCGACACGCATCAGGCGATGCTGGCCTTGCCCGGATATATCAAGCGGCTGATCGGGTAAGATATTGGTTCATTGCGCGTTGATCGCGTATCGTGCATCGCGAGTTGGGGAGGCGAAATGTTAAAACGGGTGAGACGCTCAAGTGGACACGTGACGCTGGTGCTGATCGGGGCTGCGGCGCTGGCCGCGACAATTTCGGGTTGCTCAAAAGAAGAATTTCGCCGCGATGTCTACGCCAGCAAGCAGGATTGCCTCGCAGACTGGGGCAACAAGCCGGCGGACTGCGAGCCCGCCTACGACCGCCCCACCGGTAATGGCGCAATAACACACTACTACGGTCGCCCTTATTCCTATAGCGGCGCATCGTCATCACCATCCCGTTCGGGCAAGACCATTGGCTCGTCGACAACGTCGCGCGGCGGTTTTGGCTCAAGTGGTCGCTCTGCCTCAGGCTGAAATGAACGCCATCACGGAAACGTCCGCGCTAAATCCCCAAACGCTAGGCGACCTGGTGGAATTACTGCGCGATTCTATACAAAGCGGGGCATCGGTAGGATTCATGTTGCCCGTTAGTGATGCTGAGCTGCACCGATACTGGCGTGGCGTGGAACGTGAAATCGCAGACGGCGAAAAGTATATGTTGGTGTGTGCCGAAGACGGCGTCATCGTCGGCGCAGTCCAGATTGCGTTGTGCACCAAAACCAATGGCGTGCATCGTGCTGAAATTCAAAAACTGCTGGTACATTCGCGTTCCCGCCGCAAAGGCTATGGGCGCGACCTCATGACGGCGGCCGAGCGACTGGCGCATCGCCTGGGTCGCAGCCTGCTGGTACTCGATACCGAAGCCGGCAGCCCGGCGCAAACGCTCTACGAGCAGCAGGGCTATCAACTGCTCGGCGTGCTGCCGGGTTATGCCGCCAGCCCCGCAGGCGGATTGCGGCCCTGCGCTTTTTTCTATCGCGAATTATGAAGCGACTCGATATGGTGCCGCGCCCCGATTGGCCTAAAAAGATGGAAGATCTGGGCTTCGGGTTCCACTCCATCGATGGCATCTATTGGGACGAGCGCAACTGCTATCGCTTCACTTCCGCAGAAGTGGACACGCTCGAAGGCGCCACTGCCGAGTTACATCAAATGTGTATCGGCGCGGCCGGACACGTGATCGATAAAGGTGCGTATGAGCGCTTCGCCATTCCGGCTGAGTTCATTCCGATGATTGAGCGCTCCTGGAACAACGACGAGGCGACGTTGTTCGGTCGCTTTGATCTTTCGTGGGACGGCTCTGGCCCACCCAAGATGCTTGAATACAACGCGGATACACCGACCTCACTCATCGAGGCGAGTGTGGCGCAATGGTACTGGTTGCAGGAGGCCGTATTGCCCGGCATGCCGGGGGCGGATCAATTCAATTCGTTGCACGAAAAACTGATCGAGCGCTGGAAGGAAATCGGCGAAGAGCTTCCAGGCAAGGCCGTTCACTTCGCCTGCGTGTCCGATTCTGAAGAAGACGTCGGCAACCTGGAATATCTGCGCGACGTCGCGATCCAGGCAGGCATTGACGCACGCTTCATCGATATCGGTACGATTGGCTGGGACGCGGTCGCCAAGTGCTTTGCCGACGAGCAGAACGCTGAAATCAAAACATTGTTCAAACTTTATCCGTGGGAGTGGCTGGTACGCGAAGCGTTCGGCAGCAATCTGATCAACAGCAGCATGCGTGTGATTGAGCCTGCATGGAAAATGCTGCTGTCGAACAAGGCTATCCTGCCGGTGCTATGGGAGCTCTATCCGGATCATCCTAATTTGTTGGCCTCGTACTATGAGCCACAGAAATTTTCCACCGACTTCGTAAAAAAACCGATCCTTTCGCGCGAGGGCGCAAACGTCACCATCACCACCAAGACTGGCGAGATCGCGATTCCTGGTGACTACGGTGCAGAAGGTTTCATCTATCAGGCCTATCATCCGCTGCCGGTTTACGACGGCAGCCACACCGTGATCGGCACTTGGATCGTTGGCGACGAGCCCGCCGGGATGGGCATCCGCGAAGATGAATCGCCGGTGACCAAAAACACCAGCCGCTTTTTACCGCATTATTTTATTTGACGAATTGAAGAGGAAATCGACATGAACAAATTTGAAATCATGGCATCATTCGGCGGCTTTGATGATTTCCTGCTTTACCTCGCCATCTCGGGGGTATTGCTTGCGATTTTCGTATCGATTTATGTGCGCATCACACCATATCGCGAAATCGCGCTCATCCGAGAAAACAATATGGCGGCGTCATTCAGCCTTTCTGGCACCTTGATCGGCATGGTGATTCCGTTGTCCAATGCGGTGGAATACAGCGTAAATCCGGTGGATATGGCCATCTGGGGCTTCATCGCACTCGCCATTCAGTTGATCGTCTTTGTGATCGCGCGCATCGCTTTGCCGACCATCGCGGTCGACATTCCGGCGGGCAAGCAGGCAGCAGGATTTTTTCTGGGGGCGATTTCGATTGCGGCGGGCATCTTGAATGCAGCATGTATGTCGTATTGAATAGCCATCGTCAAAAGCCGCCGCTTTGAGCAGACGCAAACGACCGGCTGGGCCGATCTGCAGGCTAATTCACGGCCGGGTTAGCGCTCCTCAAACATTACCATTGACGTTCTATTCAGCGTGGGCAAGGGTGGGTCCAAATCTGCGACGCCTGTCAGCTTGCCGTTAACGAAGTGCAGTTGCTTCCCGCCATTGGTTCCCGCGCGGTACGTCCAGTGTTCGTGCCATGCGCGGGCCTCGCGGTTGCGAGTAATG
>JBKJMK010000130.1:0-2821 GCA_046596005.1 Usitatibacteraceae bacterium
CCCCGCTGACCCAGGCAGCATCCTGCGCGTGCAGGGCTCGTTTCAGCAGTGCCGGATGGTCATGTCCCTGCACCACGATAAGTTCGTTTCTGTCGAGATGCTTGTCCGCGACAAACCAGGGTTCGCCACCGCCATTGCTGGTGCCACCAATCCCCAATCCCTGACGTTGGCCAATCGTGTAATACATCAAGCCTTCGTGGTGCCCCGTATGTCGCCCGTCTGGCGTGACCATATTGCCGGGTTTGCGCGGCAAATAGCGTTGCAAAAACTCGCGGAACGGGCGCTCGCCGATAAAACAAATGCCGGTCGAATCCTTCTTGGCGTGGTTTGGCAAACCCGCTGCCAACGCCATCTTCCGTACTTCAGGCTTACGCAAATGTCCGATCGGGAAGATCGTCTTCGACAATTGATATTGATTGAGCCTATGCAAAAAATAGCTCTGGTCTTTCGCTTGATCCAGACCCCGCAGCAGTTGGAAGCGACCATCGACTTCGCGCACGCGCGCATAGTGCCCCGTTGCGATGTTTGCCGCGCCCAGCTTTAACGCGTGATCGAGAAACGCCTTGAATTTAATTTCGGCATTACAAAGCACATCCGGGTTGGGTGTGCGGCCAGCAGAATATTCACGCAGAAATTCGGTAAATACACGGTCTTTATATTCGGCTGCGAAATTGACGGCTTCGAAATCGATGCCGATCACATCAGCGGCAGCGGCAGCGTCAATGAAATCCTGACGCGTTGAACAATGCGCATCGTCGTCATCTTCCCAATTTTTCATGAAAAGGCCGACCACGTCGAAGCCCTGCTGTTTCAATAGCAATGCCGATACTGCGGAATCAACGCCGCCGGACAAGCCGACGACAATTTTGTTGTTCATGGAATCATTCAGTGCACCGATTTGTCTGCGAGAGAATCGATGTTGGAAATGCAGAAGGGCAAAACCGAAGTTTTGCCCTTCATGTTACTGCGAACCGGCCGCGATAGATTCAGGGCCGCGAAGAATTACTTCTTCGGTGCGTCGCTTTTCATTGCTGCTTCTGCTTTTGCGTCAGCTTTGGCTTTTTTAGCCTTGGCTTTTTTTGCCTTCTTTTCGGCCTTCTTTTCAGCAGCGATTTCAGCTTTGGTAGGAGCAGGAGCAGCAGCCTTCACCGCAGGCACGGCAGGCGTTGCCTTAACTGCAGGAGCGGCCGGGGACGCTTTTACGGCTTCTACTTTAGCTGCAGGGGCAGCAGGTGTAGCAGGAATCGCCTTTGCGGCCGGAACAGCTGGCGTCGCAGGCGCTTGCGCTGTTGCATTCAGCGCGATTGCTGCGAACAACGATGCAACGATTGTGGAAATGGTTTTCATTCGAGAGTCCTTTGAGAGTGAGTGAGTATCGAAAATCTTTTCAGACAGATTGGTAAAGTTCCGTCCCTGTCAGGGCGATTAACGCGCAGAATTATAGCCGGTTGACAATAGGATGTGAACCAATTTGCAGTGAGATCGTGAAGGGTATCTCATTCACTTTTCAGAATTTTTTCGCGGATTGGTGGATTTACGGCAATTGGATTTCGCGCCAGGCACCCGGGGCCAAGTCTCCCAGCACCCAATCGCCAACCGCAACCCGAACGAGGCGGAGCGTAGGAAAACCGATTTTGGCTGTCATGCGCCGCACTTGGCGGTTTTTCCCTTCGGTGATGGTGATTTCCAGCCAGGCAGTGGGAATGTCTTTGCGGAAGCGTACTGGTGGGATACGGGGCCACAGGTCTGGAGGTGACGGCATTACGTTTAGCATTGCAGGTCGCGTCACAAAGTCGCCCAGATCAACACCACTGCGCAACGGCTGAAGATCGGCTTCCGTGGGCAATCCCTCAACCTCCACCCAGTAAGTTTTCGACGATTTGTGGCGGGGATCGGCGATGCTGGCCTGCAAGCGGCCGTCGTCGGTGAGTAGCAACAGCCCTTCGCTATCAGTATCCAGTCTGCCGACCGGATAGACGTTGGGTTGGGCAATAAAACTCTTCAGCGTAGGCTTTTCGCCCGAGGGGCTGAATTGACAGATCACACCGTACGGTTTGTTAAATTGAATCAACATATCCAAATAGCACACCAAGAGGAAACCAAAACGAAAAAAGCCCCTTGCAACTTGCGCTGCAAGGGGCTTTCACGGCAACCTGAATATTACGGGTTGCCGATATTTGAAGCTTGTTTACCTTTAGGGCCTTGCGTGATTTCAAAACTGACTTTTTGACCCTCTTTGAGGGTTTTAAAGCCGTTCATCTGGATTGCCGAGAAGTGCGCGAAAAGATCTTCGCTACCGTCATCGGGTGTGATGAAGCCAAAACCTTTGGCGTCGTTAAACCATTTTACTGTACCAGTTGCCATTGCAATTGCATCCTTTTACGAACAATCGGGTTGGAGACCCCCGGAATCGTTTTGCTATCAAGGCCCGCAACCGCCAAGGCAAATGCAGTAAACCTGAAGCCAAACTCCAACCCGCCTTTTACCGGCTATATTCAAGCAAGTCAATACTTTGGCGAAATTTTTGCATTTGGTAGTTGTATGCGCGCAAATTTGGCCTAAAACCTAGGGGATTGCGCCGCCCTGGCGCGCACGCGATGTCTGATCAAGGACTTGAATGTCGTGTTCACTGCCCTTATTATTAGTTGCACATCCCCGGATCACCAGAATGGCAACAAAGCAACCAAAATCCAACCCAAACAGTGACACCTTGCTGGAGGAAACACCGGCAAAGACCAAACCGCCTTCAATGTGGCAAGTAGTGATGTACAACGACGATTACACGCCGATGGAATTCGTGATCGATGCACTGCGGCAGGTT
>JBKJMK010000186.1:0-4249 GCA_046596005.1 Usitatibacteraceae bacterium
GGCTGCGCGTGGTGGACGCATCGATCATGCCGACGATCACATCAGGCAACACCAATTCGCCGACGATCATGATCGCCGAGCGCGGAAGCGCGATGATCATCGGAGATCGCGTTCGTAAAAAGTAAAGCCCTGCATTAGCGGGCTGCTCCGGTGGCTTAAGCCCCTTGCGACCGGTCAGCGCCAGGATTTCAATTTAGGATTATTTCGACGACATCTTGCCGTTCACTGTGGCGTCCAGCAGCAATGCCATCGGTGTTCGCTTGAATCGCTCGGAATTAACCGCCAGTACCATCTGCCACGCCAGCTTTGCTTCCTCGCGCTTGCCTTGCGCCAGTAGTGCGGTCACCAACGCCACGTGAAGGTACTCAATCTCGTGCGGATACCCTGCGGTTGCAGCGGTGCCCCATGCTGGCACCGGTGAGTTCATGTGCATTGGCAAAACCGTGCGAACCGCACTTTCCATACCTTCCGCATCGCGGCGACCAACTGCCGCAAACAGCGTGAGCCAATGCCGGTTGTAAGGCGACAGCGCTGCATAGCAGCGCGAGTCGGTAAACTGCGCCCACACCCCCGCCAAGTCTTCAGGCGGCAGACCCGGATTGACAAATTGTGCATACCGCAATATCGGATCGAGACGCGCAACTGCGGCGGTCGATGCGTCGCACTTTGCCCAGTAATTGCGCACGTGCTCCAGTTCGGCGACCAATTGGTTGTTCAGATCGCGCTTCCCGGCCAAGGAACCGTCGCGTACGTAATCAGCCATCTGGCGCGCGACAATCGCGTCTTTTATCCTAGGCGATTTGCCGCCCACCACCTGGAGTTCGCCGAGCGTCGCGCGACCTGGCGTCCGCGACTGCAGCATATCCATGACCGGAATCGGATACGATGGAAGCTCCCCTATCGCCAGCGCGTTTCGGCCCAGAAAACGATCACGTGCGCCGCGCAAATCAAGGATCGGAAAGAAATCAGAGTTTTCTGCGGTGGCAAATCCTTCAAAATAAGGCTGCAGTAGCCGCTTATCGCCTATTCTTCGCATCTCCAGGTCAGCCGGTGCGGTGACGCTGTACCTCGCCAGCATGCGAACGGCGTCGGGATCGCTGAACAGTGCAGCGGAAGGTTCTGGTACTTTCGTCGCACTCGCAACGATGGCGATGTCACCGGCCATGGTTTCATAAATGATGTAATCGCCGAATTCCGCCCCCAATGCTTTGATCACCGAAGCGACCACGTCGTAATCGGTTTGGTAAATCTGTAGCCACTGCAGGAAAATCCCGTCGGGTTTGAGCTTTGGCTTGATGCGAGCGTAGAACTCCCGCGTAAACAGGCTTGAGACGCCGCTAACCCAGGGATTTGATGGTTCCGAAACAATTAAATCATACCGCTGCGGGTTGATGGCAAAAAAGCTCTTCGCATCGTCTACGTAGATTTTGCTTCGTGAATCCGTAAACGCCCGTTCGGATGCCTTGCCGAACAGTCGCGCACCGTCGATCATGAATGGCTCGATTTCAATGGTGTTGACTTCCTTCACCCGTGGGCTGGCGAGCAGCGAATGCGTGGTCATGCCCGAACCGATGCCGATCATGGCTACCGACTCCGCTCCAGGATGGTGGTACAAACCCAGCGCCGCGATTAGCGTCTGCGTATATTCGTCCTCAGTCGGCGCGCCCTTACCGGTCTGCAACGAAGCGTCGGTTTTCCCGTTGGTTCGCAGTGTCAGGATTCCTTGCTCCGAAATCAGGTGGACAGTTGCGGTCTTGCCGTCCTTGTTTAGCAGGATTTGGGCAGTCTCAGGCGGAATGTAGCGACCGAAACGATAGATACCCGATGCCATCTTGATTGAATCCGGGTGCACAAACGCCCACGTAAGTCCAAGGCCGAGCAGTGCAGCCGCCAGCGCCACTGCCGGACCGAATCTGGAAGCCCGCGAAGTCGATAAACCCTGCGCGCGTGGAATGAACCAGAACAGCAGCAGACCTGCTGCGATGTCGATTGTGGCACCGAGCATCAGTGCGCCTTTTATGCCCATCATCGGCAGGGCAATGTGGATGGCGACAATCACGCCAATGATCGACCCGAAGGTGTTCGCCGAATAAACGCTGCCAATACTTTGCTCTCCATGGCCGAGTTTTAGCAGCGCGTGGGTGATGAGGGGCAAGGTCATGCCAGCGCAGAACGCGGCTGGGAACATGATCGCCATGGTGATTGCCATGCTGGCGAAATTGAACGCGGTATAGGCCGAGTCGGTTCGGCCGAGCGCTTGCATGACCCACTGCATTGCGTCCATCGAGGAGTTGTAGAGCACCAGTGAACCCAGCGCCAACAATCCCATCACGATCTGGATCGCCGCCAGCACAAATCGCGGGTTGGTGAGCGTGTTGATATAGCGCTTGATGCAAAGACTACCAAACGCCAGACCCAAAATGAATGCGCAAAGCATGATTTCAAATGCATGCGTGGAACTGCCGAGCACCATGCTCAGCATGCGTATCCAGATGATCTCGTAGATGAACGACGCGCAGCCGGTCAGGAAAGCCACAATCAACAACTGTCGCCGTGCATTGCCAGCAAGCGCCACCGGTGCCACGACCACCACCGGTGGCGGTATCGCACCCGGTGGCAGCGACCGGCAAACCAGCCAGACTGCAACCGCAACGACAATATTAATGACACCCGCCGTCAGGATGGTGCCTGGCAAACCGACCGCAGCAATCAATACGAAACCACTCAACAAAACGCCGATG
Organism: Usitatibacteraceae bacterium; assembly: GCA_046596005.1. Classification (GTDB taxonomy): domain Bacteria; phylum Pseudomonadota; class Gammaproteobacteria; order Burkholderiales; family Usitatibacteraceae; genus UKL13-2. Next base: position 2,742 of record JBKJMK010000186.1, read on the forward strand.
GCGGCACCGAGACTGTTGGTGAAATACAGCGTCGCAAGCACCGGACCCGAGGTTTGCGGAAGCAAGCGAATCAAGCCTGCACTTAGTATTGGAAAAGTCATACCCAACAATATGGATTGCGGCAGGATCATCAGTGCGGAACCAACCCAGCGATAAAGCTCCGCAAACATCGGATTGGCGATCGCGGGCAACACGGTGTCGTAGGAAAACCGCGTGAAACCGACAAACGAGGAGTGAAAAACGAGCGCAGAAAGGCCAATGATGAGTTCGACCACCGCGTATCCGAGCAACAAGTTTTTCCAGCGATGGCTGTATCGCGCAGCAAGCCAGGCACCGAGCCCCATGCCTCCCATAAATATTATCAGTACCAGACTCTGCGCGTAGGCCGCATGCCCCAGGAATAGCTTGAGGTAGTGACTCCAGATCGACTCATAGATGAGACCACCGATGCCTGACAGGACAAAGATGGCGTAAAGGGCATATTTTTTTTGTGTGATATTCATTTGGTATTGATGAGCCGAACTTGGCAGGATTTAGTGACAGTCGATATTCATGCCAACGATCCAATCGTTGGTATCATTTGTCAAGTTTCACATAACGGTCGTAAGAAACAACATTTTACCTATGCAAAAGTTCGATTTACCGGAATGAGTTATTGAAACCGCTGCCTAATTTGCCCTTCGCCGATTCACTGCTTGCCTGGTATTTTGTCGTCATCTGGGGTTCCGGCTTCATCGCTACAAAGATTGGCATTCAATACGCCGCACCTTTTACATTTCTCTCTTTGCGGTTCGCGTTCGGGCTTGCTTGCCTGATCCCCCTGGTACTTTGGCTGAAGCCGTCCTGGCCAAAAACGCAACGCGAATGGCTGCATATCATCATCGCCGGATTGCTTATGCATGCGATACATCTTTCTGGCAGCCACTATGCGCAGTATCTGGGGATGTCAGCGGGAATCGCTGCGGTGATTCTCGCACTGCAACCGTTGGCCACCGCGCTGATTGCTCGCGGAGCGGGCGATCGCGTCACGCGGCAGCAATGGCTGGGCATTGCGCTGGGCTTCGCTGGCGTCGCGCTTATTGTGTGGCACAAGGTTGATATTCGCGCAGTAACGGTTGGCAGTCTGATTGCGGTGCTTACCGGGCTGGCGTCGTTGACGGCGGGCACGCTTTATCAGCGAAAATTTTGCCCGACGGTCGATCTTCGATCGGGCGCGTTAATCCAGTTTGCCGCGTCCCTCATTGTGTTGCTACCGTTTTCCATCGTATTTGAAGGTGCCAAGGTGCAATGGTCGTGGCACCTGTTGGGCGCCATCATCTTTCTGGTGGTATTCGCTTCAATTCTTGGTGTCAACGCATTGCATACTTTGATGCGGCGTGGCGAAGCAACGCGCGTGTCCAGCATGCTTTACTTGCCACCGATTTTTGCGGTCGCCATGGAGTTCCTGGTATTTGACGTCGTGCCAACCGCTATCTGGTTTGTCGGCATTGGTGTTACGTCAGTCGGCG
>JBKJMK010000199.1:0-5896 GCA_046596005.1 Usitatibacteraceae bacterium
TTGAGGGAACAGATATCTATAAAGGAACGACTGACGTCGTCGTGTGCGATGGCTTTGTGGGGAACGTTATGCTGAAGACATCGGAAGGCATGGCCAAAATGATGGGCGATTTTTTAAAGGCGGAGTACGAAAATGGTTTTTACAGCAAGCTGGCGGCCCTCGTTTCACTTCCGGTCATCAAGCGCTTTCGCCATCGTATGGATCATCGGCGTTATAACGGTGCTGCTTTCCTGGGGCTGCGAGGTGTAGTGGTCAAGAGTCACGGCTCAGCGGATGCCATTTCTTTTTCACATGCGCTTGATCGAGCAGCATCCGAGGTCGAGCATGGCCTGCTTGGATTAATCTCCACTGAAATTGAGCGCTTGCGTGTTGACGGCTTGCTGGCGCCGCCCCCCAATAAAGACGCGGGTTCCCGCGCGCCAAGCGCACAACAATGAATTACTCCCGCATTGCTGGTACAGGCAGCTATCTGCCCGACCGTGTCGTCACCAATCACGACCTGGAAAAAATTGTAAACACCAACGACGAATGGATCGTCTCTCGCACCGGCATTCGCGAACGCCACTATGCCGCTGACGATCAGGATGCAAGTGATCTCGCGTTGATCGCATCGCAGCGCGCAATTGCCGCGGCCGGTATCGTCGCAACCGATATCGATCTCATCATCGTCGCCACGTCAACGCCGGATATGGTGTTCCCGTCGACTGCCTGTATTCTTCAAGACAAACTCGGTATCAAACACAGTGTTGCGTTTGATGTTCAGGCAGTCTGCGCGGGCTTTGTATTCGGCTTGGCGATAGCGGATAAATTTATTCGCAGTGGCTCTTCAAAGTGCGCACTGGTGGTGGGCACCGAAGTATTTTCCCGCATCATGAATTGGCAGGATCGCGGCACCTGCGTACTGTTTGGAGATGGTGCGGGCGCGGCGATTTTGAAAGCGTCGGATTCGCCCGGCATTCTCTCCACCCATCTCCATACCGATGGCTCCTACAGGAACGCGCTTTGCACGCCAGGTACTGTGGAAAACGGCAAGGTACGTGGTTCGCCGCTGCTTCGGATGGAAGGCAGTACTGTCTACAAATTCGCCGTAAAGGCCTTTGAAGAGGTGGCTTGGGAGGCACTCAACGTGAATGCCATGAAGCCGGCGCAGATCGACTGGTTCATCTGCCACCAAGCCAACAAGCGCATCATAGAACACGCTGCCCGGAAGCTCGACTTGCCGGATGAAAAAGTTGTCATGACAGTGGATCGCCACGGAAATACCTCTGCTGCATCCATCCCGCTTGCACTCGATCTGACTGTGCGCGAGGGCAAGATAAAATCGGGCGATATTGTATTGCTGGCTGCACTGGGCGGCGGGTTTGCCTGGGGCGCTGCGATGCTCAAATGGTAACGGCAATGACCAAGTTTGCGTTATGTTTTGCAGGACAGGGATCGCAGTCCGTTGGGATGATGTCCGGTTTTGCCGATATGCCGATTGTCAGGCGTACGTTTGAGGAAGCCGCTGATATTCTCAAGTTTGATGTGTGGGCGATGGCTGTTGAAGGTCCTGCCGACCTCCAGAATCAGACGATCAATACGCAGCCGCTCATGCTAATTGCGGGAGTGGCAACGTTTCGTGCATGGCTGGAAAAGGGCGGGGTTATGCCAACGTTCTTTGCCGGTCACAGTCTGGGAGAATACACCGCGCTCGTGGCGGCGGGCGCAGTTAGCTTCGCAGATGCGCTGCCGTTGGTCAGGTTGCGTGCAGAAGCAATGCAGGCTGCCGTACCCGAGGGCACGGGCGGTATTGCTGCAGTCCTCGGACTCGATACTGAACAAGTGCGCGCCGTTTGTGATGAGGCAGCTAAAGGTGAAGTGCTGGAGGCGGTCAATTTGAATTCGCCAGGGCAGGTTGTGATTGCCGGACATCGAACTGCTGTTGAACGCGGAATGGCGCTTGCCATGATACGCGGTGCCAAAAGGGCACTGATGCTGCCGATGAGCGCGCCGTCGCACTGTGCGTTAATGAAACCTGCGGCAGAAAAATTGGCGATTGCTTTGAAAACTGTGATCTGCATAGTGCCTGAAACACCGGTAATACAGAATGCTGAGGTACGTGCATTTTCGAGTGCGGATGACATCAAGCGGGCACTGGTCGAGCAACTTTATCGTCCGGTGCGCTGGATCGAAACCATCCAGGTCATTGCCAATGGGGGTGCGGCCGCTGTCATCGAATGCGTGCCTGGCAAGGTGCTGACTGGCCTCAATAAACGCATTGACGCCAACCTCAAATGCCTCGCGGTGTCAGATACCGCGAGCTTAGTTGCTGCAGTCGAAGCGACTCGCTAACTGGAGCCCTTATGAAACCTTTGGAAGGTCAGATCGCACTTGTAACCGGCGCTTCGCGTGGAATAGGTGCAGCGATTCTGCATACGCTTGCCGCAGCTGGCGCACACGTGATTGGCACGGCAACTACCGAAATCGGCGCGGAGGCAATCCAGCAGCGGCTGACCGAAGCCAATTTGCAAGGTGCGGGTTTGGCGCTGAATGTTCTGGACGCGTCGCAGTGCGATACGGTCGTGAAAGACATCGAGGCGAAGTTCGGCGCAGTCACTATTCTCGTGAACAACGCGGGTATAACGCGTGACACATTGTTGATGCGCATGAAGGACGAGGACTGGCAATCGGTCATCGATACCGATCTTACATCGGTGTTTCGCTTGTCGCGTGCCGTGATCAAATCAATGATGAAAGCGCGCGCGGGTCGCATCATCAGTATTGGCTCTGTTGTTGGATCGATGGGAAATCCCGGACAAGTGAACTACGTTGCTGCCAAGGCTGGATTGGTTGGTTTTACCAAAGCATTGGCACGCGAAGTGGGTAGTCGCAACATCACTGTCAATTGTGTTGCGCCAGGCTTCATAGAGACCGATATGACCAAAGGGCTGACGGCTGAGCAGGTAACAAAGCTGGTGGCCAACATTCCGCTCGGTCGTCTTGGTCAAGCGAGCGATGTTGCCGAGGCTGTGCTGTATCTGGCGACACCTGGTGCGGCATATGTCACCGGGACGACCATTCATGTCAATGGCGGAATGCACATGGATTAATGCAGGATTGAGTCAGTAAAGCCGTCCAAGTTTACGGCCGTAGTATTTGGTAAAATAGCGCAGTTTAATTTCACACCACTGTTGGAGGAAGCAGCAAATGGATACTATCGAAGCTCGCGTCAGAAAAATTGTGGCGGAACAACTCGGCGTTGCCGAGGCCGACATCAAGAACGAATCCTCGTTCGTCGAAGATCTCGGCGCAGATTCGCTCGATAACGTTGAGCTCGTCATGGCTCTCGAAGAAGAATTCGAAACCGAAATTCCTGACGAAGCAGCAGAGAAAATTACCAACGTGCAGCAGGCGATTGATTTCATCAACGCGAATTTAAAAAAGTAATTCGCCCGATTCGGGCCGCCGACCGGTTTCTTGATTTTGTTGTCGGCCCGGCACCTTCCCAAAAACCTCCTTCTAACTTCATGTCAAAACGACGCGTTGTCATTACGGGTCTTGGAATTGTTTCGCCGGTGGGCAACGGCGTCGCCCAGGCGTGGGACAACACCATTAACGGCCGTGGCGGTATAGCCACGATCACGCATTTTGACGCAAGCGTACTGCCCACGCGCATAGCCGGCGAAGTAAAGAATTTCAACGCAGCCGACTGGATGTCGCCGAAAGAAATCCGGCGCATGGACACGTTTATCCATTTCGGAATTGCCGCGACCAAGATGGCCATGGACGATGCGGGCTTGCAAGTGACCGAACAAAACGCAGAGCGAATTGGCGTGAATGTAGGGTCCGGTATCGGTGGACTGCCGATGATCGAGGAAAATATTCGCGAGATGATTGCCAAGGGGCCGCGCCGGATTTCGCCATTTTTTGTTCCCGGCTCGATCGTGAACATGGTCGCGGGCATGATTTCGATTCTCTATGGTTTAAAGGGCCCAAACGTATCGATGGTGTCGGCCTGTAGTACATCAACCCATTGTATTGGTGACGCCGCACGTTTTATTGAATACGGTGACGCTGATGTCATGATTGCCGGTGGCTCTGAGGCGACAGTGTGCCTTGCTGGTATGGGAGGTTTTTGCGCCGTGAAGGCGCTTTCGGAGCGCAACGATTCACCTGAAACGGCCAGTCGACCATGGGATAGGGATCGCGATGGCTTCGTACTGGGGGAAGGGGCAGGTATTTTGGTGCTTGAGTCACTGGAGCATGCCACGGCACGCGGCGCGCGCATCTACGGCGAGTTGGCAGGGATGGGCATGAGCGCCGATGCACACCACATCACCGCACCGAGTATGGACGGCCCGCGTCGCGGTATGTTGAACGCGCTGAAAAATGGCGGCGTGAACGCCGATCAAGTTAATTACATCAATGCCCACGGTACATCCACGCCGCTAGGCGACAAAAATGAGACCGACGCCATGAAAGCGGTATTTGGCGAACATGCCTACAAGATGGTCGTCAATTCAACGAAGTCGATGACGGGCCATTTACTGGGCGCAGCGGGTGGTATTGAGGCAGTCTTTACCGCGCTGGCGATTCATCATCAAATTTCGCCGCCCACCATCAACATCTTCAATCAGGATCCGGAATGTGATCTCGACTATTGCGCCAATACCGCGCGCGAGATGAAGATTGAAGTGGCGCTTTCCAATTCCTTCGGATTTGGTGGCACCAACGGTACGCTGGTCATCAAGAAATTCGTCTAGCAGTTCGGCGGACTTTAAAGAATCGCCGCGTTTCCAGATCAATGAAACGATTTTTGCTCACCTTGTCCGGATTGGCATTTGCGTCAGCAATTGCCGTTGCTGGCTGGTTTTACTTTTACGCCAGCAATCCGCTGCCGCTTCCGCAGCCATCAACTCCGTTCGAGTTCTCGGTAAGACAAGGCACATCACTCAAGAGCCTTGCAAGACAGTTGGCAGACGCCAACTTGCTACCCGAGGCGCAGAGCTTTTGGCTATTGGGCCGCGCAATGAAACAGGCAACTGGCATACATGCCGGCACTTATCGGTTGACCGAGCCAACTACGCCGCTGGCCTTACTGCAAAAACTCAATTCTGGCGATGTCGTTACGATCACCGTCACCTTTGTCGAAGGCATCACTTTTGCTGAAATACGGGAACAGCTCGAAAACACCAAGGAGCTGAAAGTCACGCTGAAGGGATTGTCGAATACCGATGTATTGACGCGAATCGGCGCGACTGAAATTAACCCAGAGGGCCTGTTTTTTCCTGACACCTACCGGTTCTCATTCGGATCTTCTGATCTTGATTTACTCAAAAAAAGCTATCGAATGATGCAGCAGAAACTCGCTGACGCCTGGACGCAGCGCGATGCTGGCCTGCCATACAAAAATCCGTACGAAGTACTCATCATGGCGTCAATCATTGAAAAAGAAACTGGCAAGGCAGAAGAGCGGCCGCTGATTGGCGCTGTGTTCACAAACCGTCTGAGGCTGCCGATGCGCTTGCAGACTGACCCCACCGTGATATACGGGATGGGCCCGCGTTTCGATGGCAATATTCGGAGACGCGATTTGACAACCGACACACCCTACAACACGTATACGCGTGACGGTTTGCCACCGACCCCGATCGCCATACCTGGATGGGGCGCATTGTTTGCTGCCGTGAAGCCGGCGCAATCCGACAAGCTATACTTTGTGGCGAAAGGCGATGGCAGCCATTATTTTTCACGCACGCTGGATGAGCACAATCGCGCCGTCGCCAAATATCAGCTTGGAAAATAACATGCCCGACAAGTGCGTTATTCGGTGAGTTCAATGTCGGATGGGTCCCATGGCGGGTAGGTTCATCACGCTCGAAGGTATCGACGGTGCGGGCAAGTCTTCGCATCTGGC
>JBKJMK010000358.1:0-8946 GCA_046596005.1 Usitatibacteraceae bacterium
ACGCGAGAATCGACACCAGGCGTCAGGAGTAAATTGTGATCCCCCACACCCCGAGTGCAACATCACCAGCTAATGTCAGCCACACCGCACTCGCTGCGCGTTTTGAACAGGTACGCGCCGCGACCGAGGAACTCGCCGCACCGCTCTCCCGCGAAGATGCAAGCCTGCAATCGATGTCCGATGCGAGCCCGACAAAATGGCATTTAGCGCACACCACCTGGTTCTTTGAAACCTTCATCCTCGAACACTTCGAACCGGCATTTAAACCGTTTAATCCAGCGTTTCGGGTGCTCTTCAATTCCTATTACAACGCCGTTGGTGACAAGCACCTGCGGTCGGAGCGCGGCTTGATCTCGCGTCCAAGTCTGGATGAGGTCCTGGCATATCGACATCACGTGACGACGCGCATCGAAAATTTGCTTCGCGAACTCGATGCCAGCGATCCCGAGTTTGTCGCGCTGATGTGGCTTGGCTGTAACCACGAAGAACAGCATCAGGAGCTCATTCTCACTGACTTGAAACACCTGCTGTCAAAGAACCCGTTAAAGCCTGCCTATCAAAATCGTTGGCCACTCACGCCTATTCAGGGACGCAAGCCGCGTTGGGTTGTATATCCTGGTGGACTGATCGAAATCGGTCGTGATGCTAATCCCCACACTGCGGCATTTGCCTTCGACAACGAAGGTCCGCGCCATAAGGTCTTCCTTGAACCGTTCGAACTCGCCGCGTATCCGGTAACGCACGGCGACTTCGCCACCTTCATTGCCGCCGGCGGCTACGCGCGCTCCGAATTTTGGCTGTCCATGGGCTGGGATTGGGTGCAAGCCAATCAGATTGCAGCGCCCCTCTACTGGGAACTACGCGAAAACCTATGGCATACATTCACCTTGCACGGTATGGTACCAATCGACGCTCACACGCCGATTTGCCACATCAATTATTTTGAAGCGGACGCTTTCGCGCGCTGGGCGCACGCGTCCGGGCAATCGCAGTGGAAGGATGCACGGCTACCGCGCGAGGCCGAATGGGAGCATGCCGCCTGCACCGCAGCAATCGAAGGTAATTTTCTGGAGAGCCGTGCACTGCATCCACTCGCATTGCGCGATGAAAAAATATCGTCGCAACCTGCGCAACTTTTCGGCGACGTTTGGGAATGGACCCAGAACGCGTACCTGCCCTACCCCCGTTTCGAGGTAGCGAAGGGTGCGGTCGGTGAATACAACGGTAAATTCATGTGCAACCAGTTTGTCCTGCGCGGCGGCTCATGTGCCACACCGCAACAGCACATCCGTGCGACCTACCGTAACTTCTTTCCGCCAGAAGCGCGCTGGCAGTTTTCCGGACTGCGTCTGGCGCGCGACGCCGGATGAGCGCGCAAGTTGACCATGCATCGCGGCTCTACGCGGCAATTGCGCCCACGTACGACGACGAAACAAAATACATTACCGGCATTCGCAAACGCGCCATCGCTGCGCTGCGCCTTCAGCCGGGGGAAACAGTACTCGACGCAGGCTGTGGAACCGGCTGGTGTTTACCCATGCTCTCGTCGGGTGTTCGCGAATTCGGGCACGTCATTGGTTTTGAGCCTTCGCCCGATATGCTCGCTCTCGCCCGTGCGCGGGTGGCTGGCCAAAAACTACCCAACGTCACGTTACTTCAGGCGTGCGGCGAGACGGTCGCACTCAATCATCGACCTGATGTGATCCTGTTCAGCTACACCCACGATCTGATTCGTTCACGCGCGTCGCTGGAGAATATTTTTCGCCAGGCAAGTTCCGGCACGCGCATCGTCGCGGCAAGCACCAAACTGTTTCCAGCTTGGTTCTTTATCGGCAATTGGTATCTTCGAAAAACGCATCAAGTGACTATCACCAATTTCGATGGCTTTGATCGGCCGTGGACCTTGCTCGCGGAGCTATGTGCAGACTATTCGGTGCGCACGACGGTTCCTGGAAGCCGCTATCTCTTTGAAGGCCGGCTTCCTTGATGAGATAGCCTGCCGCAAATCAGCTTGCGTAAAACACCCAGAATGCCTGCTCGCTGTCGGACCACACGCTGATGTCGGAGAAGCCGGCCTCACGAAGCATCGAATCAAACTCGGTTTTGGCGTATTTGTACGAATTCTCGGAATGAATCCGTTCACCTTGTGCAAAACCACGCGCGTTCCCGTCAATCGTCACATTTTGATCGATGAACGATTCCAGATACATTTCCACGCGTCCAAGTTGTTCGTTGTATGTGCCCACATGACGCCACTGCACTTCATCAAAATCGGACGCAATGACGCGATTGATGTGCCGCAGCGCATTGAGATTAAACGCGGCTGTTACGCCAAGCGCATCGGCATAGGCCGCGTCAAGGCGGCGTTTGTCTTTCTTGGCGTCCACGCCGATGAGCAATCCGCCGCCTTCAGTGTGCCGTCGCATTTGCGCCAGAAACTTCGTGGCGTTTGCCGGTGTGAAATTGCCAATACTTGAGCCCGGATAAAACAAAGTAGTCCGTTCAAGTAGCAAGTCGGCAGGAATGACAAGCTCGTTCGAAAAATCTGTGACCAGCCCGACCATTTCCGTTTCAGGGAATTCAGTTGCCATGCTGGTTAACGCGGTCTCCATCGACGGGCCGGCTATGTCAACGGCCAGATAGCGTTGTGGCTGAATGAATGGAAGCCAAGTCATTGCTTTCGCACAGTCTCCGGCACCGAGGTCGACGAACGTGCCACAACGACCGTGCCCGGTGATCTTTGCGCTGATCTCGCTGCGGTACTGTTTGAAAATCGCGCGCTCGGTACGTGTCGGGTAATACTCGTCCAACTGGCAGATTGCGGCATAAAGCGCGCAACCCAATTCGTCGTAAAAATATTTGGGCTCGATATGCGCGGGCGATGCGAGCAGGCCAGCGATCAACTGCGCGCGTTCGCGCTCGCGATTAACGTGGAGTTGGTTGATAATACGAGTGCCACGGTCGGCTTGAATTTGCGCTGCTTTGAATTCGGGCTTGTTCATTTCACCGACAGTTTGTTTAAGTTGTGCATTAGCGGGATTGCCTGTCGGCCAGCCTGCCGCGGGCAAAAATTTAGTCGTTATTTTCTTTCAACTTTACGTTACGGAGTTTGCCATGATTAGTCTGTCTTCATCGCGTACATTGAAATCGCTTTTTACCTGTGCATTGTTCGCCATGTGTTCCGCCGCACATGCGCAACAGACATTTCGCGTCACCACCATTCCCGAAGAAGCCGCTACCGAACAGATTCGAAAATTTACGCCACTTGCGCAGTATCTTGAGAAAAAACTCGGTGTCAAGGTCGAGTTTACCCCGGTGACTGATTACCCGGCAGCCGTCGAAGCGATGGTGAACAAGAAAGTTGAATTGGTCTGGTTTGGCGGATTCACGTTTGTACAGGCAAGTATTCGCTCCAATGGCAAGATTATCCCGATTGCCCAGCGCGAGGAAGACACAAAATTTCAGTCTGTCTTCATTAGCAAGACAGACTCAGGTATCAAAAAGCTGGAGGATTTAAAGGGCAAGCAAGTGTCTTTTGGCTCACAGTCGTCTACATCCGGTCACCTGATGCCGCGCAGCTTCTTGCTGCAAGCCAAAATCGACCCGGAAAAGGACTTTAAACGCGTCGCCTACTCCGGCGCACACGATGCAACGATCGCGTCTGTCGTGAGCGGCAAGGTCGATGCGGCAGCACTCGACATTACGGTATGGAAAAAATTTGTCGCCGAAAACAAGGTTGACACCAAAACCGTGGATGTTTTCTACACCACGCCCGGCTTTTACAATTACAACTGGGCGGTGCATGCCGACATGTCGGCGGACATGCGTGCAAAAGTGACCAAAGCGTTGCTCGATATTGACCCTGCGACCCCCGAAGGCGCGGAAATTCTCAAACTCAATCGCGCGACCCGCTATATCCCCACAGATGCAGGCAATTACAAGGGTATCGAGGCAGCAGCACGCAGCGCAGGTCTGTTGTAACGCGCGTCGGCGACACGTCGTTGAAACTTCACACCAAGCACCTTGGCGCGCGCCATCCTGCGGCGCGCGCGGGCACGCCCGCCGCCCTAAGCGATGCATCCGTCGACATCGCCTCGGGCGAACAAGTCGCCATCATCGGGCCATCTGGTGCAGGCAAGACTACACTGCTCAGTGCGCTGGCCTGTGCCCTTCAACCAACATTTGGCAGCGTGATGATCGATGGCCGCAACCCGTGGCGGTTATCGCGACCGCAATTGCAGTTGCTGCGGGGTCGACTCTACCTTGCCCCACAGGTGCCGCCGCTGCCGCCGCGCCAGCGCGTCGTAACCTCGGTGCTGGCGGGCAGCCTCCCTGCGATGGGTTTCTGGACAAGTTTGCGATCATTGTTTTATCCGCAGAACATTTCTGGCGCATATGCGGCATTGGAAAAATTTGACCTGAGCGAAAAAATATTCGAGCGCGTGGATCGCTTGTCCGGCGGGGAACGCCAGCGCGTTGGACTGGCGAGGGCGCTCGTCTCGCCGGCAACGCTTTGGCTAATCGACGAACCATTGTCTGCGCTCGATCCGACACGCGCCAAACAGGTCATGGACTCTCTTCTCGCAGAAGCGCGCGCGCGCGGCATCACGTTGGTGATGACGCTGCATCAGGTCGATGTTGCACTTGCACGCTTTGAGCGCATTATCGGATTGCGCGATGGCAAGGTCGCCTTCGATCTTCCTACCCGGGAAGTCACGCCAGAAGTACTCAGGCAGCTCTATTTGCAACATGAGGAAGAGCTGATTGGCCCTGCCGCCGGCGGTTCTGCTGAAAACAATGTCGACGCCGACACGGCCCCAGCCGTCATGCATTGCCGCTAACGACGCCGTTCTCTATGTTCAATGCTTAATGTTTAATGTCTAGCGCCGTGAAAATACACATTGCCCCACGCCGCGATCCTGCCTGGATTGGCCGCGTGTTCTGGCTTTCACTGGCAATCGTGTTGCTCTGGCCCTTGACAATCGCTACTGAATTCAAGCCGTGGCAACTATTTGACGCGCAAAGCCGCAAATCCACATGGCAGTTCGTCAAGGATTTCTTCCCGCCAGTGGTCAATCAAGAGTTTCTGCTGCTGGTAGCCAAAGAAACATGGCGCACCGTGGCGACCGCCACGGCCGGCATGACGCTGGCACTCTTGTTGGCCATTCCGCTGACGCTGCTATCAACCAGTGCCCTCTCCATTTCAGCGCTGAGCGGGCGCATGGCGTCATTGCCTTTTGCGTTCAGGCAGGTGCTTCGGTTCACGCTGATCCTGCTGCGCAGCGTGCCTGAGCTGGTCTGGGCACTTGTATTTGTGCGTGTTGTCGGATTGGGTCCAACCGCTGGCGTGCTGGCCATTGCGTTGACTTACGGCGGCATGCTTGGCAAGGTCTACGCAGAAATTCTGGAAAGTGGCGAAGCCCATGCCAGCGCCACACTCATGCGCAATGGCAGCGGGCGAATGCAGGCGTTTTTTTATGCCTTGTTGCCACAGAACGCGGCTGAAATTACGTCGTATACGGTGTATCGATGGGAATGCGCAATTCGTTCCTCCGTCGTGTTGGGCTTCGTTGGTGCGGGCGGCCTCGGACAGCAGATGGACAACTCGATGAAAATGTTCAATGGCGGCGAAGTGGCCACCATGTTAATCGTCTTTATCTTGCTGGTTGCCTTCGCGGATCGCGTCAGCAGCTGGCTGCGTACGGAAATCGGTTGATGAACCGTCCGCCACGCGCGCCACCCATATTTGACGCACGATGCCGCGCGTGCTGGTTTGGTGCGCTGTTACTGGGGCTGATTGTCATCAGCTTCTGGAGCCTGAACCTCGATTGGCGCGCGTTTTTTTCGGTTGAAGCCGGCGAGAGCATGCTGCGCTTCATCCGCGAATTTTTCCCGCCGGATGTATCAGCGGTGTTCCTTGCCAAGGTGTGGGTTGGTGCGGTAGAGACCTTTGCCATGTCGCTGCTTGGAACCATACTGGCCATGGCATTGGGTATCTTTATTGCGTTGCCTGCGAGCACGCTTCATCGTGAAGATCGGGCACTAGTCCGGCTGCCGACCCGCCTGCTGCTCAATATGTTGCGGTCGATTCCCGAACTCGTGTGGGCTGCGTTGCTGTTGATCTCGGCGGGTCTGGGTCCGTTTGCCGGCACGCTTGCCCTTGCATTGCACACCACCGGCGTGCTCGGCCGTTTGTTTGCGGAAGCGATTGAAAACGCCCCGCCCGGCCCTGCAATTGCGCTACGTACCCAGGGTGTCTCCAATACGCGCATTTTCTTCTATGCAACATTGCCGCAGGTATTGCCGCAAATCATGTCCTACACCCTCTATCGCTGGGAAAACAACATCCGCGCCGCCGCAGTACTTGGCGTGGTCGGTGCTGGTGGCTTGGGCCAACTATTGTCGTTTCATATGGGTTTATTTCATATGAACAAAACGGCCACGATCCTGATTGCGATGATTTTGCTGGTGGCACTGGTGGATTTGGCGAGTTATCTGACGCGCCGGTTACTGACAAGATAGCTATCGAACGATAGCTGCTCCACACCTTCAGCAAATCATATTCTGTCGGTGTTGAAGTTATTGTTGTATGCACATGGCAGATGAACAAACACCAGCATTGGCGGGGGCCTCAGGCTATTTGTGCTTCGCAGTCCGCGCCAGTGCCAGAGTTTAAAGGAAATAAATTGTTGCCTGATGGTGCATTACGCCACGCCGCGAATCGTCACCAGCGGCGGCGTCGATATCGCCTTACGTGTACCCAGCAATCCCGCAAGCGCAATACCGAGACCGCCACCAACGATCCCAATGAGCGGAATCATTGGATTGAAGTTATACGGAACGCCAAGCACTTTGTCGGACAACACCATCGCCAATGCCAGCGCGCCTGCGCTTGCGATCAGGCCGGAGAGCAGCCCGATTGCCAGAAACTCCGCAAGCTGTACCACCACCATCTGGCGCCGACTGGCACCGAGTGTTCGCATGATAGCCGCGTCAAACACCCGCTCATCTTGTGTGGCCGCGATGGCCGCGTAGAGAACCACCAATCCCGCCGCAAGCGCAAACAGGAACACGAACGACACGGCATCGCCAACCTGATTGGTGATCGTGCGTACCTGATTCATGATCGCGGTAAGGTCGATGACCGAAACATTGGGAAACTGCTTAACCAAGCCGTTCACCACCGACTCATCGCCTGAAGCCAGATGGAAGCTGGTGATGTAGCTTGCCGGATAGCTGTCAAGCACGCCAGGGTTGGCGATGACATAGAAATTAGCTTTGAACGAATCCCACTCGACTTTTCTGAGGCTCGTTACCTTTGCGGTGAAGCGCGATCCGGCAATATCGTAAGTCAGTGTGTCGCCCAGGTTAATGCCGAGTGTCTTGGCAATACCCTCTTCGACCGAAAACTGTTTCTCTGTCGAGTCAGCTGCCCAGAATTTACCTGCGATCACTTTGTTGTCGGCCTGAACTTTCGTCGCCCAGGAAAGATTGAATTCACGTTCACTGGTACGTTTTGCGCGTTCATCCTTGAATCGGGATGGCTCCATCGGTTTCTCGTTGATCTCCACCAAGCGTCCGCGCACCATCGGGTAAAGATCGGGGGTGCTCATGTTGCGGGAGGCAAAGTAACTTTTCACCTGTGCCAATTGATCACTTTGAATATTGATCACGAAGCGATTCGGCATATCCGGCTTTAGTGAATTTTGCCAACCGGAAATAAGATCGGTACGAACCAGCGTCAACAAAAGCATCGCCATCAAGCCCAAGCCCAGCGCCATGATCTGCACGAGGCTGCCGCCGGCGTGGCGCTTCATGTTGGCGATGCCATAGCGCCATGATCCGGACGCCGCGCCGCGCAAGCGGGCCGCAAGATTGATCATTAGCCATCCAGCCAATGCTGCCACTGCCAGGGCGCCGACAAAACCAGCCACCGCAATGGTGCCCAACTTGATGTCACCTGCACGCCAGATGATGAGCGCGGCGAGTGTCGCAAAACCCAGCATATAGGCAAACGCGGCCCCCGCATCGAACGGATCAATATCGCGGCGTAATACACGCAGCGTCGATACTTTACGCAAAGCCAACAACGGCGGCAGCGTAAAACCGAGTAACAGTACCAGGCCAATCGCGGTTCCCTGGATGGCGGGCACAATTGTCGGTGGCGGCAGCACAACCGTGAGGAAACCCGCCAGCATCGTGGCGAGCACGCCTTGCGCGATAAAACCGGCTATCGTGCCAACCACACACGCGACCACCCCCAACAGCAAAAACTGAATCAGGTTCAACGAGAAAATATCAGCCTGCGTCGCCCCGAGACAACGCATCATCGCTGCGCTATCCATTTGCCGCTGTGAAAACCGGCGTGCCGCGAGCGCGACCGCTACCGATGCCAACACCACCGAAAGCAACGCCGCAAGCCCGAGAAAACGTTGCGCGCGCTCAAGCGCCACGCGCACTTCAGAACGCGCGTCGCGCACGCCTTCAAGCCTTTCCCCGCGCTGCAATTTACCGGCGAATGTGCGTCGGAATTCAGCTATCGCGCCCGTATCGCCTGAAAGCAGAAAACGATACGTGGCCCTGCTACCGACTTGCAGCAGCCCGGTTCCTGCCAAGTCTTGCACATTGAGCATCACACGCGGCGCGATGCCCATGTAATCAAGCACACTATCGGGCTCCTTGATGATGACTGCGGCCACGGTGAGCTTCAATGCGCCAACATGCAACGCATCGCCAACCTTGGCGTTGATGCGAGCCAGCAGCACCTCGGGCACCCACACGGTGCCGGGTGCCGGGATGCCAACCGCGTCACGCACCGTTGCGCCTGGCAGGTCCGCAATGCGGATCTTGCCGCGCAACGGAAATCCGGCACTAATTGCTTTCAATTCCGCCAAATTGACGCCCTGCCCGTTTTCCTGATCCCCTGACACCATGCTCGGGAACGTC
>JBKJMK010000383.1:0-16187 GCA_046596005.1 Usitatibacteraceae bacterium
ACAGAATGATAATCCCAGAATTGGTGGATTCTGGGATACGAACACTTACTTTAGAATTTTTTTGAGGTTTCAATACCGTCTACGGATGCGGCAATCGAATATATTGATATTCCGAAATCAGCCTTTCCCCCACCCCCGGTCCCAAGCGGAAAGAGGGTAATCGTCAATGGACCCCGTGAAAGCAACAGCCTGATATGGCAGCAATTGAGAAGAGTGCTTCACAACCCTATCCACGCGACCTCATCGGCTACGGTCGGCAATTACCTGACGTGCGCTGGCCGGAACGTGCACGCCTTGCCGTTCAATTCGTGCTCAATTACGAGGAAGGCGGCGAGAATTCGGTATTGCACGGCGACACACATTCTGAGCAGTTTTTATCCGAAATAATTGGCGCGCCGGCGTTTGCTGCGCGTCACATGAGCATGGAGTCGATCTATGAATACGGCTCACGCGCGGGTGTATGGCGCATCCTGCGCGAGTTTGAGCGGCGAAAACTGCCCCTTACGGTGTTTGGCGTGGCCATGGCGCTCGAACGAAATCCCGAACTCACTGCGGCATTTGCCGAACTCGGCCACGAGATTGCGTGCCATGGTTTACGTTGGGTTCACTATCAGGAGATCGATGAAGCGACCGAACGCGAACACATGCGTCTTGCCGTCGAAATGCTGCGAAAGCTTACTGGTCAGGCGCCGCTGGGCTGGTACACCGGACGCGACAGCCCGAACACGCGACGCCTGGTGGTGGAGCACGGCGGCTTCACGTATGACGCCGATAACTACGGTGACGACCTGCCGTTCTGGACGCAGGTAACGACGAGCAGCGGCGAGACCCGTGCGCATCTGGTGGTGCCGTATGCACTCGACACCAATGACATGCGCTTTGCGACGCCGCAGGGCTTCAACACCGGCGATGATTTTTTCAGGTACCTTCGCGATGCTTTCGATGTGCTCTACGCAGAAGGTGACGAGCATCCGCGCATGTTGTCAATCGGCATGCACTGCCGCCTGCTCGGCAGGCCGGGACGTTTTCGCGCGTTGCAACACTTTCTGGACCACATCGGCACGCACAGCAATGTGTGGGTATGCCGCCGTATCGATATCGCCAACCATTGGGTCAAGCATCACCCATACGTTGCCAGGCCGGCATGACAATGACGGCTCCTGATAATCTGCGTTCGCTTTCAAATGCCGGCCGTGTGCACTTCGTGGCCGTGCTGGGCGGCATTTTTGAACGCTCGCCGTGGGTGGCAGAGCAGGCATGGAATGCGCGTCCCTTTGCATCGATTGACGCACTTCACGCCGCGATGGTCGATGCCGTTCGCGCCGCGAATGCCACCGTACAATTGGCGCTGATATGCGCGCATCCTGAACTCGCCGGGAAAGAAGCCGCTGCGGGAACATTGACGCAAGACTCGCTCGCCGAGCAAGCGGGCGCGGGACTGGATCGCTGCACGGCTGAGGAACTTGACAGACTGCGTCAACTCAACCACGCCTATCGCGAAAAATTCGGATTCCCGTTCGTGATGGCGGTGAAGCACCGATCAAGGCGCGATATTCTCGCCGCGCTGGCGTTGCGCACCGGCCATGGTCGCGATGAAGAATTTACTGCCTGCCTGGCCGAAATTGGCATGATTGGAAGGTTACGACTCAACGCGTTACTGCTGCCAATATCCGCACAACGCATCTGGGATCGTTGCGAAGCGCTTGCTGCCTGTTCCGAAACACCCGCTGCGCTGACCCGCGTTTTCCTGAGCGCGCAACAACGCGACGCCAACGCGTTGGTGCTCTCGTGGATGAACGACGCCGGCATGCGTGCAGGCATCGACGCAATCGGCAACATCGTTGGCCGCTATGAGGGCGTGCAGCCGGGACTCCCCTGCCTGATGCTAGGCTCGCATCTGGACACCGTGCGCGACGCTGGAAAATACGACGGCATGCTCGGCGTGGTGGCCGCCATCGAATGCGTACATGCGCTTAACGCCAGCGGGACGCGGCTACCCGTTGCCGTCGAAGTGGCTGGCTTCGCCGATGAGGAGGGCGTACGCTTTTCAGCGACGCTGCTGGGCAGCCGTGCCATCGCCGGAACATTCGATTTCACAACGCTCGACAAAACCGACCGCAATGGCTTCAGTATGCGTGAAGCCATGCGGCAATTCGGCCTGGACCCGGCAAACATCGTGCAGGCGGCGCGGCGGCGAGACGAAGTAGCGGCCTACGTGGAGCTTCACATCGAACAGGGCCCGGTGCTGGAAGCCGAAGGTCTCGCCGTCGGCGTGGTCACCGCGATCAATGGTTTCTGCCGTCTCGTGGTCGAGATTCACGGCGTGCCCGGGCATGCTGGCACGGTACCGATGCACCTGCGCAAAGACGCTTTGGTCGCCGCAGCCGAATGCGTGCTGGCCATTGAATCGTTTGCACAGACTACCCCCGATCTGGTCGCGACGGTGGGTCAGATCGAAGCCTTTCCGGGCGCAATCAATGTCATTCCGGGTCGGGTGCGATTCACCATCGATGTTCGTTCGCCCCGCGATGATGAACGTGTGAGCGCGTCGGAAACGATCCAACGGAAAGTCGAAATAATCTGTGCGCAACGAAACCTGACGGCAAATATCGTACCGACCCATGAGGGCAAGACCGCCGCCTGCGCGCCTTGGCTCATGACGCAACTCGGCGATGCCATCGCAGCCGAGCACATCCATGTGCGTTCACTGCCCAGTGGTGCGGGGCACGACGGCATGGCGATGATCGCCCTCACCGATATTGCGATGCTTTTCGTCCGCTGCAAGGATGGCATCAGCCACAATCCGGCAGAAGCCATTACGCTCGCGGATATCGATGTTTCAACGCGAGTATTGCTGCGATTCATCGAGAATTTCAAACCGCAAACACCAAGAACTTGAAAGCAGCCCAAATGAATGAAGAGGCAACAAATTCCGTCGAAGAATTTCTGGCCAGCCACCGCGACGAACAGATAAATTTTCTCGCTGAACTGGTCAAGGTTCCCTCGGACAATCCGCCCGGCGATTGCGCCGCGCATGGGGAACGCGCAGCATCGTTGCTCGAAGCGCTGGGCCTCAACGTCGAGCGCGATCATGTCCCGCAAGCCGACGTGCAGGCGAACGGCATGATCAGTGCCACCAATCTCATCGTGCGTCATCGCTTTTCGGACGGCCCGACGATTGCGCTCAATGCGCACGGCGATGTGGTGCCGCCCGGTCTTGGCTGGAGTGTTGATCCCTACGGCGCAGTGGTGAAGGACGGCTTTATGTTTGGTCGCGGCGTGGCCGTGTCGAAGTCCGATTTCGCCACCTATACCTATGCCCTGCTCGCGTTGAAAGCCAGCGGCGCAGCCCTGCACGGTAGCGTGGAACTGCATTTCACCTACGATGAAGAAGCTGGTGGCATGATCGGGCCCGCGCGTATTCTCGGCAAGGGATTATCCAAACCCGACTACGCTCTCTCCGCCGGATTTTCTTATGCAGTCACCACGGCGCACAACGGCTGCCTGCATCTTGAAGTGGAAGTAATTGGCAAGTCCGCCCACGCGGCGCGACCCGATACCGGCGTCGATGCGCTAGAAGCGGCGACGGGGCTGCTTTCCGCGCTGTACGCAATCCGCAAGACTTACGTTGAAAAAAAATCGGCGGTCGAGGGAATTGACAGCCCAACGCTCACTGTCGGCCTCATTTCGGGTGGCATCAACACCAATGTGGTGCCGGATAAAGTGACGCTTCGGCTGGATAGACGCATCATCCCGGAGGAAAATGCGGCCGACGTCGAGGCCACCCTCACGCAACAGATCAAGACGGCCCTGGATAAGTGGCCAGGCATTTCATGCACCGTGCGCCGCATCCTGCTCGCCACGCCGTTTGTACCAATGCCGGGACAGGAAAGGCTCGTTGCGGCGATCGCCAAACACGCAACCCGCATCATGGGTGAAGAAGTAAAAACCGTCGGTGTGCCGATCTACACCGACGCGCGCCTTTATTCAACAGCCGGTGTTCCCACTGTGCTGTATGGCGCCGGCCCGCACACGTTGCTGGAAGCGAACGGGCACCGCGCTGACGAGAAACTCAAACTCGACGATTTACAAAAAGCGACGCGGGTGGTGGCGCTGGCGTTGCTGGAATTGCTTGGAACGTAAGCGGGTAGATCGCCATTTGGCGGGGTCTTTAGAGCCTAATTGGCTGCGAAACCGCTCCACTGCTAGCGACTCTTTTTGACACCCGCGCTGATGGCGAGGAACTCAGCAAACGCCACGCCCACTTCCGGATGCTTCTTCCCCAGCGCCACGGTTGCCTTGAGATAGCCCAGCTTCGATCCGCAATCGTAGCGCGTGCCTTCGAATTCATACGCAAACACATTCTCTTTTTTGAGGAGTGCCGCGATGCCATCGGTCAATTGAATTTCCTTGCCGACGCCGGCTTGAATTTTTTCCAGATGTGCAAATATTTGCGGCGTCAAAATGTAGCGGCCCACCACGCTCAGCGTGGATGGCGCATTTTCCGGCTTCGGTTTTTCGACTATTGCGGTCATTTTTGAAACACGTTCGCCGCGCTTTTTCGAGATTGGTTTCGACGCCACAATCCCGTAGGAAGATGTTTCGTGACGTTCGACATTGAGCACGCCCAGAATTGACGATTTTTGTTTGGCGAACTGGTCAACCATCTGCTTCATTACCGGCGCGACGCCATCGCCGGCATCGATCAGATCATCGGCCAGAATGACGGCGAACGGTTCATCGCCCACCAGATGTTTCGCACACAACACCGCGTGGCCGAGGCCGAGCGCTTCGGACTGGCGCACATACACATACTGCACGCCTTCTGGCAGCATCCGGCGCACTTCCTCCAACTGTTTGGTTTTTCCCTTTACCGAGAGTTCCGCTTCGAGCTCGTAGGCTTTGTCGAAATGGTCTTCAATGGTGCGCTTGCCGCGCCCGGTGACGAAAATCATTTCGGTAATTCCGGCGGCGGCGGCTTCTTCAACAGCGTACTGGATTAGCGGCTTATCGACTACCGGCAGCATTTCTTTCGGGCTCGCTTTGGTGGCGGGAAGAAAGCGCGTACCGAGACCGGCGACGGGGAAAACGGCTTTGGTGATTTTGATATTTTTTTTCATCGCTGATTTAATTTATTTATCCGATAACATTGATAAAAATTGCGCTTCATCCAGCACCGCAACGCCCAGCTCCACGGCCCTGTCGAGTTTACTACCCGCCTCGGCTCCCGCGACAACATAGTCGGTTTTTTTCGACACACTTCCGGCAACCTTCGCGCCGAGCGCTTCGAGTTTATTTTTTGCGTCATCGCGCGACATGGCGACCAGTGTGCCGGTCAATACCACTGTCTTGCCATGAAAAACACCGGGATCGGCTCCTGACGCGGCGTTCGGCGTATTTTCTGACTGGGAACCGCGCCCTTGCTGGGTTTCCGTTTCGGGCCACGTGACTTTGCATGCACGCAATTGCTCAACCACTTCGCGATTGTGCGGCTCGTCAAAAAACTGCCGGAGACTCTGCGCTACCACCGGGCCGACATCGTGCACCTCCAGTAGTTGCTCCACATTCGCATCCATGATGGCAGCCAGATTGCCAAAATATTTCGCGAGATCTTTCGCGGTGGTTTCACCGACGTGGCGTATACCGAGGCCGAACAGAAATTTCGCCAGGGTGGTGTGTTTACTTTTCTCAATTGCAGCGAGTAAATTGGTCGCCGATTTCTCAGCCATACGATCAAGGTTCGACAGCGCGGCCAGACCGAGGCGATACAAATCTGCCGGCGTGTGCACGACATCGGCATCGACCAATTGTTCGACCAGCTTGTCGCCCAGACCTTCGATATCCACCGCGCGCCGCCCGGCGTAATGTAGCAGCGCCTGTTTGCGTTGCGCAGGACAGATCAGGCCACCGGTACAGCGGGCGATTGCCTCGCCTTCGAGTTTTACAATCGCTGAATCACATTCGGGGCAGCGCGTGGGCATCACAAATGTGCCTGCATTAACCGGACGTTTCTCGATGATGACAGCGGCCACTTCGGGAATCACGTCGCCCGCGCGACGCACCACCACCGTGTCGCCGATGCGCAAATCCTTCCTGCGAATTTCATCTTCGTTGTGCAGCGTGGCATTTGACACCGTGGTGCCGCCAACGAACACCGGCTGCAAGCGCGCCACCGGCGTAATCGCGCCAGTGCGGCCTACCTGCACGTCAATTCCCAGCAACACCGTCGTTGCTTCTTCTGCCGGGAATTTATGCGCAATCGCAAATCGCGGCGCACGTGAAACAAAACCCAACACTTGCTGGTGATCGAAGCGATTCACCTTGTATACGACACCATCAATATCGTACGGCAACCGAGGGCGCGCTTCGCCAATACGCTGGTAGAACTCGCGCAGGCCACCCGCACCTTGCACGACGCTGCGTTGTTTCGCGACCGGAAAGCCGAGCGTTTCCAGCCAATCCATCAACGCCGAATGCGTTGTCGGCATCGGTGCACTTTCAACATCACCAATACCATAGGCGAAGAATGTCAGTGGTCGCGCTGCGGTCAATCTCGAATCCAGCTGGCGAAGCGAGCCTGCCGCAGCGTTGCGCGGATTGACGAACAACTTTTCATTCTTGCCGGCCTGCGTCTTGTTTAATTTGTCAAAATCCTTGCGCAGCATAATCACTTCCCCGCGCACTTCCAGTAACGCGGGCGCAGCATGCTCTGCCAGCCGAAGTGGAATGGACTTGATCGTTTTCAGATTCTCTGTGACACCCTCGCCCACCGCGCCGTCACCACGCGTGGCACCCTGCACAAACACCCCGTCGACGTAGGTAAGACTGATCGCGAGACCGTCAAATTTCGGCTCGCATGCGTATTCGATGGTCGCGCTGTCCAGACCAAGACCGTCGCGGCAACGACGATCAAAATTGTCGATATCCTGATCGTTGAACGCGTTGCCCAGGGACAACATGGGCACACGGTGTGTCACCTCGGTGAACATATCCAGGGGCTTGCTGCCGACCCGTTGCGTCGGTGAGTCTGCGGTCAGCAATTCAGGGTGCTTTGTTTCCAGTGCCACCAGTTCGTGAAACAGCTTGTCCCATTCGCCATCGCCTATGGTTGGCTGATCGAGTACGTAGTAATGGCGGTTGTGCTGTTCAAGCTCGCGCCTTAGCTGGGCGATACGCTGAATTGCCTGCGCGTGGGCCGAAACGTCGGAAGGCATGGCCGTATCAGGAATACAGCCTCAGCGCCGCAGAACTCCCCGGTATGACACCCTTGGCTTCCATTTCAGCAGCGATGCTATTGATGGTGTCGGCAATCACTTTGCGGCCATTTGCCGTCAGGACCTTGCGGTTGTCATCGACCACATCGCCCTGCAAGGTATCGGCAAATCGCAGCGCGAGTGTCATCATGCGCGTGAATGCGCTGGCTGGTAACACCGCTCTGGGTACATCCAGCGCGAAGGTAAGACCGGTCAGATAAGCACCCGTCTGCTTGATGCCTGGTGGCTCATCAGCTTTCATGTTGCGCAGGGTAAACAGTACGCGACCACGTTCGTCGCGCATTTCGTATTCACCGGAAGCCAGTGCCATCAGTCCGTTCGATTCTGCGAGGCCGCGCACTTTGGTGGTTGCAAAGGTGGTGCCGTTTTTGCCGATGACATTCACGACGATTTCAATATCGGTATCGGCACAAAACGCATCTACCGTTTGCGCCCGCGCCGTAGCCCGCTCCGCATCCTCGCGCTGTGAAACCGCAGCGATACTTTGCGCGAACGCGACCATCATTTCATTGAAACCATGCACCGTATTGGTATCCACCGTGCCGCTGCGCGATGCAAGCTGCAGCCCGGCACGCAATTCCCGGAAGCCTTCGCGATCATCGGCATTGTGCGCATCGATGGGTTGCCACAAACCGCCAACCAGTCCTTCCCAGATAATGTGCCTGGAAACTTGTTGCGATTGTTGCACCGTCGGCCAAAATTGATCCGGCAGGATGGGCGCATCCGCAAGCACCATGGCGACGGTATCGATCTCAGCATTGATGCCCGGCAAATTCGATTCGACCGCGCTCTTGGGCAAGATCGGTTCACTGACAGTCGGCGAATCGAAACCCATCAAATCATTGTCGGCCGCCCGCAACGGCGGCATGTCACCCAGTTGCGGCTCTACCCGGTCACCCCGGTTGCCGGACTCTTGTAGCAGGACATCCTGGTGACCGGACGAGAACGCACGCTCCGCATGCCTTTTGTATTTGGCTTCCTGCCAACGATTGTAGACAATCACCGCAATGATGATCAAGACCGCAATGCCGACAAGTGCCCACTGGAAGTCGCTGATCATTGTCTGGCTCTCAAAGATTTGTGTCTATGCCGCCACCGGCACTGGCGCAGCTGCAAATTTTTTCGCGGCGTGGATATCCACTTCCACGATACGCGAAACACCTGGCTCGTTCATTGTCACCCCAACCAGTTGCTCACCCATTTCCATCGTTACCTTATTGTGCGTGATAAAGAGGAACTGTGTGGAGACCGACATTTTCTTGACAAGTTCGCAGAAGCGGTCGGTGTTTGAATCATCCAGCGGTGCATCGACCTCATCGAGCAGGCAGAACGGCGCAGGATTCAAGCGGAATAGCGAGAACACCAGCGACAGCGCGGTCAGCGCTTTTTCACCACCCGAGAGCAATTGAATCGACTGCACTTTCTTGCCCGGTGGCTGCGCGAATACCTGCAGGCCGGCATCGAGAATTTCGTCACCGGTCAGGCGCAGATATGCATTGCCGCCACCGAAGAGCATCGGGAATAATTCCGTGAAGTTCTTGTTCACAATATCAAATGTGTTTTGCAGCAAGTCGCGGGTTTCACGGTCGATACGCTTGATCGCTGATTCCAGCGTGGCGATGGCTTCGTTCAAATCGAGCGACTGCGCATCCAGGAATGCCTTGCGCTCGCTGGCCTGCTCGAGTTCCGCAAGCGCTGCAAGGTTCACCGCACCCAATTCCGTGATTGCGGCATTCAATCGGTTGATTTCGGATTGATAGGCAGTCGAGCGGGTTTTGCGTTCCACGGCTTCTGCCAGTTCGTCGAGATTGGCGCCCGACTCTGCGAGCTGCTGCGCATAGTTTTCTTCGTTGATGCGCGCTTCCTGCTCCTTCATGCGCAACTCGGTAATCTTGTCGCGCAATGGTTGCAGACTGTGCTCGATGGCGCTCTTGCGTTCCTCCAGTCCTTTCAATTTTCCGGTGGCCGATTCCATCGCATCGCGGGCATCGGCAAGCGCTTTCTCGGTCTCGCTCTTGGTGCCCAGCGCCAGTTGCAGGCGTTCCTGTATATTGCCCTCCTGCAAATTTTCCAGCTCAACCCCCAGCGCCGTCTTGCTAAGCAGTATCGCCTCAGCACGCTGCGTCAACTGCGCCACCATCTCGGTAAGCGACTTGATCTTGTCGTGGCAGGAACGTTCAAAATAATTGGCTTCCTGCGCCGCGCGCTCCGCCGCGTTCACTCGTTCACGCGCGTCCCTGACTGCACGTTCTGCTTCCTGCTGTCTGGATTCCAGCGCCATCAAACCATCGGTCAAGTCGCCGATCCTGTTGCCGCCCTCCTCCAAACGTGCCTGCGCCTCACTCATCTCGGCGCGCTCTTTTTCGATATCGGCATCGATGATGGCAAGCTCTTCACGAATCGCGCCACGTCGTGATTCGGCTTGCGAGGCGGCCTGTGAAAGCTTCAGTGCCTCCATCTGCAAGGCGTGCTCGCGGTTCTTGGTTTCCTGAATCTGGCTGCGCAGATTGCGCAATACGTCCTGCGTTTCAGTCAGACGCGATTCACTTTCCTTTTGTTGTGATTCGAGCGCATGACGTGCCTCGATCTTGCCAGGCAATTCGGTTTTCAGCGACTCGATTTCGCGTTGTCGTTGCAAGACGCCGTGCAACTCCGACTGTGGACCATGCAGCACCAAGCCGTGCTGGCTGTACAAATGTCCGTTTGCCGTCACCAGCAGCGCGCCGAACGGCAGCAATTTCATCTGGCTGCGCGCATCGGCTTCATTTTCAAGCACGAAAATATTGGCGAGGCACTCACGCACAAACGGCATCACCGCAGGGTTATCAGCCGTCACCCAATCGGATAACGCAGTGAATCCGCCATTTGCGGTTGCCTGCGTGCTGCCGTTTTCAATGTATAACGCCACGCTACCCGGTGGCGGATCGCCTGCCGCGCGATCGATGACCGATGCATCCGGCACCTTGATCGCGTTGAGTTTCACCCCGAGTGCGGATTCGAGCGCGTCTTCCCAGCCCTGCTTGATCCTGATCGATTGCCACAGGCGCGGTGCGTTATCCAACTGATACTTCGACAGCCACATCGCGAGGCGATTGTTGTTGTCGAGCCGCGCCTGCTGGTTCTGCAAGGCCAACAGTGCGGCCTCGATACGGGCTAGTTCACGGGTGGCGTTGCCGATGGCATCAACCGAAATTTTCCGTTGCGATTCCAGTTCATTCAGGCGTTTTTCGGCGTCAATAAGTTGTTCTTCGGATTGCAACAACGCTTCCTGCGCTTCCGAGCGCTCGGCTTCCACCTGATTGAGTGCATCCGCATCCGGCACCACCAGATTCATGTTCTCCGTGGTGAGGCGATTTTTGCGCTGTTCCAACTGCGAAAGAATTTTCAGCGCGTTTGATTCACGTGCTTCCTCGATGGCCTGACCCTGCTCGGCGGTGCGAACTTCGTTTTCACTGGCGCGTACCATGTTGGCAGCTTCGCGCAGTTTTTCTTCGAACGCTGGCACATCGTTGCGAACCGCCTCGGCACGTTCGCGCGCTTCGCCGACGCGGTCGATGCCGCTGGCCAATTCACTATGCCAGCGATCAAGTTCGTTCGCGGTCGATTCGCGATTGGCCTCGACTTCGGAAATTTGCATTCCAAGCGCCGTGATCTGTGCCGTCAAACGTCGCCGGTTGTCGCCCAGATAGTTAATCTCCTGCTCGAGTTGAACAACCTTTGTATTGGCTTCAAACATCGACGCCTGGGCGTTGGTGAGCTGATCGGTTTCGGCGTAGTGATCCTGACGCAATTTATCCAGTTCGGCTTCCACCTCACGCAACCTGGCGGTTTCGCCCTCGAATCCGGATTCGGTCTTGATGATCTCGTTTGCGTAACGTTCTTTGGAGGCTTTTACTTCGCGCTGCCTGGTGTAGGCCCACAAATTTTCGTTGAGCTTCAGTTCGGTGTTGAACTCGTTGTATTTCGCAGCAACGGCGGCCTGATCGGCGAGCTTCACGACCTGTTTGTCGAGTTCGGAAAGAATATCGCTGACGCGATTCAAATTTTCTTTCGAGTCTTCCAGACGCGATTGGGTTTCACGGCGGCGCTCGCGGTATTTCGAAACGCCAGCAACTTCTTCCAGAAACACGCGCAGCTCTTCTGGTTTAGACGTAATGACCCGCGAGATCATGCCCTGCTCGATGATGGCATAGGCACGCGGGCCCAGGCCTGTGCCCAGGAAAATATCGGTGATGTCGCGGCGGCGCACATGCTGGCCGTTGATGTAGTAATCCGAATTGCCATCACGTGTGAGCACGCGCTTGACGGAAATTTCGCTGTACTGCCCCCACTGGCCACCGACACGGCCCAGCGAGTTGTCGAACACCAATTCGACGGCGGCGCGACCACCGGGCTTGCGCGTGCTGGTGCCGTTAAAAATAACGTCTTCCATTTTTTCGCCGCGCAAATGTTTGGCGGATGATTCACCAAGTACCCAGCGCACCGCGTCAATCACATTGGATTTGCCGCAACCATTGGGGCCGACCACGCCAACCAGTTGACCGGGAACGAAGATCGTTGTGGGATCAACAAAAGATTTGAAACCGGCAAGTTTTATTTGGGTAAGACGCACTCGTTTCCTCAGGTTTTCTCTGGCTGACCGCTCAAATTGCACAAAACCCGCCACAACGTAGCGCAGGGCGGGTTCAGTGAAATACAATATCCAGGATTTTAACGTAACGACATTGCCAAAACCATGAAGCCACTGCGAAAAAAAAAATCCACCTCCAAAAATGCCGCTAAGTCATTGAGCGATATAGGAACGCCAACGCCTCTGACAAAGCTGGGCGATAAGCCAACCGAACCGGCGTCCAAGTCATTGGAGGCATTCCCCAACCCGCAGCCCAAACGTGATTTCGTGGTTCACATGCAGATCCCCGAATTCACCTGTCTCTGTCCCATCACCGGCCAGCCCGATTTTGCGACCCTCTATCTCGACTACATTCCGGATCAACGCTGTGTCGAGTTGAAAAGCCTGAAGCTCTACATCTGGTCATTCCGCGACGAGGGTAAATTTCACGAAGCGGTGACAAATGAAATTCTTGACGACATCGTCAAAGTGATTCGGCCCCGCTATGCGAGATTAACGGCAAAATTCTGGGTGCGTGGCGGGATTTTTACAACGGTCGAAGCCGAGCATCGGGCGAAGGGATGGACGCCGCGGGTGAGAGTGGATTTGGGTGTGTTCCCGGATGAGCGGAGTGTGACGGAGCGGGGGTAATTCCACCAGTCCGTTGCGAAACTCTAGCATTGGCGCGGCTCTTGTGCATAAAATACGCTGAAAGGCGCACCAACGCTTGACTTCTGTGGCGGAATTTGACATTTCGAAGGCCACGAGACTTGCCACACCACTCAGTCAAACCAGAATCAATCTAACAAGGCAAATCATGACCGTAACGCCTTCCGCATCCCAAGCCCCGTCCGCAACCCGCTGGCACTGGCTGCCAACAGTCGGCACCTGGAAATACTACGCACTGCTCGGGATGGTCGGCATCTTGATACTTGGCCCGCTCGGCGGCGTGACCGCGTCATACATGAATTTCTCGCTGGGGTTTTTCGTTGGCGGGCAGGTGCTGGCGGGAATTCTCGGCTCGGTCGTTACGTTTGGATATGGCGTCGAGGGCAAGCACGGCGCCAACTACATCCAGACCACTGCCGCGTCGGTGGCTGGAATGAGCGCGATGGCGGTGGTGATCCAGGCAATGGTGTGGCTGGGCTTGCCACAACCACCAACCTGGGTGCTGATTCTTTACATGATGAGCATCGGCATGTTTGGCGTTGGCGTCGGCATGTTGTACACGCCGATTCTGGTGGATCGGCTGAAGCTCACATTCCCGTCGGGCCTCGCGGTTGCCAACATCCTGCGCGCACTGACCGATCCGGTATTGCTGAAGCAATCCGTGTCGCGGCTGTTTGGCGGCATGGCGTTGGGTATCGCAGGCGGAATCGGTGCCGCCAAGACCGCGGTGCTTGGCGCAATCGATCTATCCGCATCGACTTTTGGTGCCGGCATGATTGTGGGCGCTCGCATCGGCATCGCGGCGCTCGTCGGCGGCGTAGTGAGTTGGGCGCTGATTCCGTTTTTCGTGTCGATCGGCTGGCTGAAAGCTGGCGAGCCGTTTCGCAAGATCACGTTTCTGATTGCGCTCGGCATGATCATGGGTGCCGCGCTGGTGGATGTATCGCAAATTCTCTGGCGCGCATGGAAGCAATCACGAGAGACGGCGAATGCACCGAAGATTGAAGAAGAGGACTGGAAAAAAACCAACATGGGACGCCTCATTGCGTGGGTGGTGTTCTGGGGCGTGGCCATCGTCGTGATCGGCTCGCAACTCCTCAATGTGCCGGTAGGCTATCTCGTCTTCGCGGTGTTGCTGGTCTTCGTGTTTGCCATGATCAATGGCATTTCCACCGGCATGGTGGACCAGAACCCGATCTCCTCGGCCTTTGTGGTCACCGTGGTGTTGATGGCAGCAATGGGGTTGAAAGATCCCATCGTTGGCCTGCTGGCTGCCACCGTACTGCTGATCGCCACGGCGGAGGCCACCGACATGCAACAGGATCGCTCCACCGGTTGGCGCCTTGGCACCAACCGCGTCATCCAGTTTCGTTTCCAGGTTGCGGGCATTGTCATGGGCGCGATCATGGCCGTCGTGTTTGCCAAGTTGTTCATGACGGCCTATCCCGTGCTGAACCTCGACCAAACCATGCTCGCGGCTGACCAGCAGCCGGATAAATGGGCCTCGGCGATGACCTACAAATTCGTTGGTGCCCTGCGCAGCCTCACCGACGACAAGCCCTACCAGCGCACCGCCATCTGGATCGGCGTCGCCATCGGTTTGATGACACAGTTGTTGCGCCAGTGGATCAAGGCCAGCAAGCGCTATCAACAATGGATCGCGTCCAGCCGAGCCGGGTTCACCACGGACTTCGCGCTTGATGCAGCAATCCTGCCGTCGCCCTATGCGTCCTCGTTTGGCGGCTTCGTTAACCTGCCGACGTCAGCATGGTTCGCGGCCGGCGGCGTGGTCGCGAGCGCGGTCGATACAATGGCCAAGCGAAACGGAAAAGCCAGCGTCAAGGCAGCGCTGCCCAGCGATATGAGCTCGACGTCGCTGGTCGGTGGCGGCCTGATCGCGGGGGATGCGTTGGCGGCTCTGGGTCTCGGCTTGACGGGCTTGGCAGCGACCTTGCTAACTTGATTGGAAGGTTACGGAATGAAGGTGAGCGCGGTTTCCAGGCCGAAACTGGCTGAAACGCCAATATGGGCAAGGACTTTACATAATTTGATCGCTTCCTGACGCGATCAGGGTGGAACCTTCCTGGAGATTGCCTGTCCCTTTGGGGGCATGTTAACTAAAATGCCTCAAATGCATCACCCTCTAAACAATCCGAAAGGAAAAAAATGAAAAAAGCACTTACTCTCGTTGCGGCCGTTCTGGCCACTTCAACTGTAGCCTCCGCTCAGGCCCAGTCTCCATCCCTTACGCCATGGTATGGCGGTGCATCCATCGGCAGCTCCAGATCCAACGTCAGCGCCGGTGACGTTAACAATTTTTTGCGCTCGCTAGGCTATGGCTCGCCGTCGACCTCGGTCGACGACAAGGACAGTGCTTACAAATTTTTGCTGGGTTACCGTTTTTCACCGGTTGTCGCCATCGAGGGTTTTTACGCTGACCTTGGCTCTTACAACACGCGCACCAGCGTGACGACGCCGTTTGTTGGCAACGTAAACGCCGACTACAAAGCCAAGGGCTACGGCGTGGACGTGGTGCTGTCGGCACCGATATCGCCGGTATTTTCGGTGTATGGCCGCCTCGGCGTCATGCAAGCCAAGACCGAAGCGACATTCAGTTCCTCCGGTAGCGTCGGATTGCTCTTTGACCGGGGCAGCAAGAACAAGACCGGTCAACACTACGGCGTCGGTTTGCAATACGACCTTAACCCCGCGCTGGCCTTACGCGGCGAAGTAGAGACATACCGGAAGCTTGGCGACGACTCCACTGGTGGCGAGTTAAAGGTGGATGTCCTTTCGTTGGGCGCGATCTTTCGTTTCTAGTTCCTGATCTCGCTCGGTTCCTATGAAGCCGCATGCATTCGTGCATGCGGCTTTTTATTTGTTCGACGCGTATTCGAGACGGCGATCTGTATCGAGGCATGCGTCGTTCGAACCTTATAATGGACGGCATGACAACACCCCTCGCATTCACTGGCGAACGATTTCACCCACATCTCGCAGGCGAAATGTGGGCGGAGCATTGGCATCGCTATCATTTCGTATTGCCATTGATCGCCGGTAAAAAAGTGCTGGATGTTGCGTCCGGCGAAGGTTATGGCAGCGCGCTGATGGCCTCGGTTGCAACAGCAGTCAGTGGCGTGGATGTTTCCCACGACGCAGTGGCCCACGCAGGTGCCGCATATGCCAACCTACGGAATCTGGATTTCATTCAGGGCGGCTGCGCGAAATTGCCCTTTGACGATGCCACGTTTGACGCCGTCGTATCTTTTGAAACCATCGAACACATCCTTGCGCAGAATGCGTTTCTGGATGAAATCAAGCGGGTGTTAAAACCTGCGGGTTTGCTCATCATGTCATCGCCGAACCGGGCAGAGTATTCCGATGCGCGTGGTTACAGCAACGAATTCCATGTCAGGGAACTCTATCGCACCGAACTTGCAGATCTGCTTGGCGCGCGTTTTCGGCATCTCTGCTGGTTTTCGCAGCGCAATGCCTTTGTATCGATAATTGCGCCGGACTCAATCGAATCGACCGGCACGACCACTGGTGAGACACTGACCATTTCCAAAGCCAATCCTGACGTCCTCGCGCCCGCGCTGCCTGCGCTGTATTTTCTGGTCCTTGCCAGCAATGAC
>JBKJMK010000329.1:0-5411 GCA_046596005.1 Usitatibacteraceae bacterium
CCTTCTGGATCCACTGCTTTCGCGCATCCTGTACTACTACTTTCCGCCGTTACCCGCCTTATTTCTTTACCAGATCCCCGCCTTCATCTTAGTCGGTGGCCTACTCGTCGCCTTATGGAGTTCGATCCCACTCCTGTCCCCGGGGCGACAAACATTTTTTGCCTTCTCCCTGGGTACGGTCTTAGCCCTCCTGCTGTTCTTTGTCACCCCATACAGCACCGATTGGTTCGAATTCGTGAGCTGGTTTCGGTCTCTCCCTCTCACATGAGGGTCTTCCCATTGTCGCCAGCGCGGTCATTGTCTACCTTCTAATGTGTCCGGAAAAGCCGGGTTAGCTCACTCTGCCCCAGAATGTAAGGAGCCATAGGGGAATAAAAGAATAAAAGGGGTCAACGTCATTTGTTTCACAGCCCAAGTTTTCCCTGCCCGGGCGGAACCGGCACGGATGGCTCGCCTTCCAGCCGGGGCCGCCCACGCGGTCGGGGTTCGCGCCGTTCTCCAGTCTTGCGCTCAATCAGCGCATGAAACCGGGAATTGCCCAGTGGCTGATTTTGGTTCAACGCCAAGCGGATGTCGTCGATGGCCGCCTCATCGAGGTGGGCACGGAACAGGCCACGATAGGCCGCCTGCCGCGCCTTGTCGGTTTGCCCCAGCGCGAGATACAACGCGTGCGGCGTGAGACGACTGTCGGCCTGGCCCAGTGCGTTGTGCCGATAGCTGGTCCAGCGGTAGTGCGCGGGATCCGTCACCATCGCAGCACGCACCGGGTTCGACTCGATATAGCGCTGGCAAGTCAGCAAATAGGTGTCTGACTGCACCACCGAGGATTTGTAGCGGCTGTCCCATAGTGCGCCGGTACGGCGATGCGTGCGGTTGATGTATTGCACGTAACGTCGGCCGAGCGACATGATCAGGCGGGGAACCGCCTCGGCTTTCTTCGGCGTGAGCAACAGGTGTACGTGATTGGTCATCAGTACGTAGGCGTGCAGCGCGCATTCGGTCTCGGTCAGCGCTTCGCCCAGCCAGTGCAGGTAGCTTAAGTAGTCGTCCTCGCCGAGGAAGCAGGCCTCGCGGTTATGGCCGCGCTGGACGATGTGCAGCGGGACGCGATCAAGCTGGATGCGGGGGCGGCGGGGCATGCGTGCATGATACGCCTAAACAAATCACGCTGACCCCTTTTTTACTTTTTTAGGTTTCGCAGATTGTCAAGGAAAGCTTCGGCAAGTCCACCAAGGGCTGGGTGTGCGACGACTCCGACCGCGTCGTCGCGTTCTCCATAGCCGACCGCGCGACGGGAGAATTCCTGGCCATCGCCGTGCTTCCAGAGTACGAGGGAAAAGGCGTCGGTGGCAGGCCCTTGATATCCGCTCCAGTGCTAGTGTTTCGCATCCGCATTTCGAGCTGGCGAGGACAATACATTTCCCCGCCCACGCGCCTTTTCACCCGGTTTAATGCTCGCGAGCAAGAGTGCCGACGTGCGCAATACGTCGCTGCATTCGGCGTCGCCAAGTCGCTCGCACAGCGCAGCGCGCGCAAAGGCGCGAGTGCGGGCGAGATGCTCTGCCTGGCGGGTGTAAGTTGCCAACGCCGTGTTGAAAACGTATGCACGACGTGGCGTGATGCCATCGATGCAACGCACCGATTGCGTTTCCGGTTTTGCGTTCAAACATCTCGTACCGGCAAGAAATCGTTCCTGGTTGGCCTTCCAGGTTTCTTCAGGATCAATCTGAAAGATACCGCCATCAACGGTC
The DNA here is from genome assembly GCA_046596005.1 of Usitatibacteraceae bacterium. Classification (GTDB taxonomy): domain Bacteria; phylum Pseudomonadota; class Gammaproteobacteria; order Burkholderiales; family Usitatibacteraceae; genus UKL13-2. The sequence continues at coordinate 1,752 of JBKJMK010000329.1, forward strand.
ATCTCGATCAGCAAGGCAGGCGATTCGGCTCTAGATGCAAGTGTATTGTTTTCCAGTCGATCATAGACATCAGTAAACGTACCCTTGTACAGCGCACAGCCAATCCGCACCGCCTCGATGCATTCTTCGCCGGCAAAAACATCGCCCACATAAATGAGTCTTGCAGCCGGTTTGTTTTTCGCGTCTTCAACGAGCGTAAATACGTGATCGACCACGCAGCGCCAGGCCGCCAATGCGGGATCATCAACAAGGCAGTCGTCACGAATGAACAGGTAGCCTTCTTTCCAGCCAGATGTGGATTTTTGAGCAGCCAGCGCTTCGGCGGCATTGCCGCGTTGCAACACGCTTAATGTGAATTCACTCGTACCGTGCTGAATCGTTAATTCGAGTTTTGTTGTGTTCGGTCTTGCACCCGGCGACGTTTCCGCATTGATGCGAACCGGTGATTGCAGCAGGGTGATTGGTGCTGCTTGTGCGTTGGTTGCCAGCAGCAATGCAGCGAAAAACGATGCGCCAAATTTCATGGCTTCAGAAAACCCCTAAGCACTTCGACGACCTTGCCCGGCGCTTCCTGCATCATGCTGTGCCCCGCGTCGGGGAGCAGTACCATCGTCGCGTTTGAAAGCCGCGCAGCGAGCGCTTTGGCGGCCTTGGCAGGCGTGAGCAAATCGTTGGCACCGGCAATAATCAATATCGGCGCTGCAATGGCTGCCAGCGCGGCATCGCTAATTCCGAACGCCTGACATGCGGCGAGATCCGTCGCGAGAACGCCGGGGCGACTCTGCGCCAACAGTCGCGCACCAGCCATCATCGACGAGGTCCCCGGCGAAGGATTCTTGCCCCACTTTAATTGCGGCGAGTGACCCCAGATATTGAGCATGTCAAACGCATCCTGCGGGCGATTTTTCGCCGCATCCATCAATACATCCGACACCAGCATTGGCACGCTTGCGCCGATCAACGCGATCTGCGAAACCCGTGCTGGATAGCGTGCCGCCGCGTCGAGCGCGATTAGCGAGCCCATGCTGTGACCGACCAGTGCCGCGCGTTTGATATTGCCATTGTCGAGCAGATTGATGATCCAGTCGGCCATACTCGCAATTGTTGCTTTCGCGTCGCCAAAACTCTTGCCGTGTCCCGGTAGATCTGGCGCCAGCGCATTCCAGCTGTGATGCGCAAAGTAACGCGCCTGCAATGTCCAGACACTGTGGTCGTTGGCAGTACCGTGGATGAATACAACGCTGGGTTTGGCAGCGTCAAAATTCTTGCCGCCCGTATAGACATACGCAGGTTGCTGCTGGACGAGAAATTTCATTATCCTTTCCCTGCTGCGTACAGTGCTTTCGATAAATCTTCGATCAGATCGTCGACATGTTCGATGCCAATCGAAAGCCGGATCGTGCCTTCCGAAATTCCCGCGGCTTTCAGTGCATCGGCATCCATCCGGAAGTGCGTCGTCGATGCGGGATGGATGACGAGTGATTTGGCATCGCCGATATTGGCCAGGTGAGAGAACAGTGAGAGTTTTTCGATGAAGATTTTTCCGGCTTCCTTCGCGGTACCGCTGCCACCTTTCAAATCAAAACTAAGCACCGCACCTGCGCCGTCCGGCAAAAGTTGTTTCGCGAGTTCATGGTCGGGATGCGATTCGAGTTCTGGATAGTTAACGCGCGTCACCACTTTGTTATCGGACAGAAACGCTGCGATCCTGCGCGTGTTTTCCACGTGTCGCGGCATGCGCACATGCAGCGTTTCCAGGCCCTGCAAAATCTGGAATGCAGTCATCGGTGCCATTGACGCGCCAAAGTCGCGCAGGCCCTCACGGCGCGCACGCAGCGCGAAAGCGGCCACCGATGATTCTTCCGACATAACCATGCCGTGAAAGCCATTGTAGGGTTCGGTCAGAGTCGGAAATTTCCCGGATTTTTCCCAGTCGAAGCTGCCGCCGTCGATCAGCACGCCACCGATAACCACGCCGTGACCGGACAGAAACTTGGTGGCCGAATGCATGACGATGTCAGCCCCTTGTAGGACTGGTCGCGACAGGTAAGGCGTCGTAAGCGTAGCGTCAACCATCAATGGCAGGCCTGCGTTATGCGCAATGTCGGCAACGGCTGGAATGTTGAGTACATCCAGTCCTGGATTACCTACCGTTTCGCCAAATAGCAGGCGAGTGTTGGGCCTGAGCGCATTTTTCCAGGCGTCCAGATCGCGCCCGTTCACAAACGTAGTCTCTATGCCGAACCGCGGCAAGGTGTAACTCAATAAGTTGTGAGACCCGCCATAAAGTGCACTCGAAGCAACGATATGCGAACCAGCACTCATTAACGTGACAAGCCCCAGATGTAGCGCCGCCTGACCGCTCGCAGTCGCGATCGCGGCAGGTGCCCCTTCGAGGGCAGCCATGCGCTCTTCGAAAACGGAAAGCGTCGGATTGGAAATGCGTGAATAGACGTGGCCGGTACGCTCGAGGTTGAATAGCGACGCGGCAGTTTCAGTGTCAGGAAAGACGAAAGATGCGGTTTGGTAGATCGGTACGGCACGGGCACCGGTGGCGGGATCAGGTGATTGCCCGGCGTGGACAGCGAGGGTGTCGATGCGTGGATATTTTGGCGTGGACATTTTTATCGTTATTCAGTGGCTTGCAGTTGAAATCTAATGCGGCGCATGAATCCTTGCCATAACACCATCTTTTTTGTTATGGTGTCAGATAATTCATAGATAGGTCATACAGTGCGACGCTCGTTTCCCCCTATTATCACGACTTTTTGTGCGGCGCTGATGCTTTGTGTCGCGGGCAATGGCATTGCCCAAACTGCACAATCACCTCAAAAAACAAAGAAAGCCAAGCCTGCGCTCGTTCGGGTAAAGGCGAACGGTGTAGCCGATTTCACCAAAGATGGCATGCCGAACCTTCAATCGCACGCATTTATGGTGTTTAACCCTGTCACCGGGCTTGCCTTGTTCTCCAGGAACGCCGACCAGGCGTTACCGATCGCCTCGATTACCAAGTTGATGACAGCGATGGTTGTGCTCGATGCCAAGCTGGATATGAATGAGCCGATCATTGTCGATAAAGACGATATCGATATGCTCAAAGGTTCAAGGTCACGCCTTCCGGTCGGTGCTGCGTTCCGCCGCGAAGACTTGATGCGTTTGGCGTTGATGGCCTCGGACAATCGCGCTGCCGCCGCATTGGGCCGCACTTATCCGGGTGGTTCGGCTGCATTTGTCCAGGCAATGAACGCGAAGGCGCAGTTGCTGGGATTGGTCAACGCGAAATTCGTTGATCCGACCGGCTTGGCACCAGGCAATGTCGCCAGCCCGCAGGATCTTGCGCTATTGGTTTCCGCCGCATCCACATTCCCGGAAATTCGCGAATTTTCTACCGCGCAGCAATTACAAGTGACTCTCGCCAGCGGTGGGCGTTCGATGGGATTTAACAACACCAACGCGTTGGTGCGAGCGCAGGGGTGGAATATCGGTGTGTCAAAAACCGGTTTTATCAACGAAGCTGGTAAGTGCCTCGTGATGCACGCGACCATTGCCAATAACCCGGTAGTGATCGTATTGCTCGATTCGTGGGGGAAACTTACCCGGGTTGGTGACGCAAATCGCATCAAGAAGTGGCTTGAACTAAAGAAAATTGCAGGGATCGCC
>JBKJMK010000054.1:0-2898 GCA_046596005.1 Usitatibacteraceae bacterium
CACCAGCACCAATGATCATCGCGCCAACGGCGGAGATGACGATGGAAATCACAATCGCGCAAATGACAACAACGACGGTATAGCCGATTGATTTTTCTTCCGGGCACTTCATCAGTCGTGGCAGCCCCAGATAGAGCAGGTACAAACCGTAAAACGCAGCGAGTATGGCAAGTATGCCAAGGTAGGGAATGATGCTGAGAATGCCCGCCAGCCATGCCGGTGTGTACGCGTAGACGGCGACTTTTAATGCCTGCTGACTATTTTTTTCCCCGCCGAAGGACGGTGCCAGGGCATTGATGATGAGCGAAAGAATAAACACGCCCACGAAAGCCATCACGTAGGTGAAAATCGCCAGCCCAACACCCGCGATGATGGGTGTGCGGTAGGTGCCAACAAAGGGTAGCGTGTGACCAATAATGGAGCCGCCGATGAAGCCCGCAATGGGACCGATAATTGCCAGCGGTGCAACGTATCCGGTCATCAAGCTGCCGGTCGATGTCGTCTCGCCCGCGATCACAGGCCATTCTGTTTTAGGCGTAAGACAGATATTCTTTGCGCGATCAACTAACCCCATGGTGATTCCCCAATCGTTGGATGAAGGCGTTACTTTAAGCGTATCGAGGTGTCATTGTCGAGACGTGCCATCAATTACCGCAAATACGCGATCACCCGCTTTGTAACCGGCTCGGAAAACACCAGGCCCATATGCCCAATCCCGGATACCGGAACATTCTCTGCCCATGCCAGCGCACTCGATTCAGGTGGATAAACGAGATCGTCGTTGAGCGTATAAATCGACAGCGTGGCAGGCGGCCTCTCGCTCGCCGCTTCCATCTTCGCCAGATTGAGAAGCCACTCACTTTGGTCGCGCATCTGCCGGGCGCTAATACCGATGCCGAGTTGCGCGAGTTGCGTGCCGTGATGCGGCGAGCCAAGCGTCACCAGCTTTGCGATGCGCGGAAGGGGCGAATTTGCGCTGCCTGCGATGTACGCGCGCGCCACCAAGCCGCCCATGCTGTGGGCGACAATCATGATTTGTGATGCGCCCGTTTCTTTGCAAATAGCCTCGATCCGCGCATCCAGCTTCGTCACCAGCACGTCGATGCCGCCAAACAACGGTGTGAGCGTGACCGTATAAATCGGCCCGAGTCCCGCCGCAGCAAGCCGCTTTCTGAAACTCATCCACAGGCCACGATTGCACACGTAACCGTGCACAAGCAATATCGGCACACCGCCCTTGGCCCCGTCCGGGTCAGGGCTGACAGCCAACTGCGGGAACGGCTGACTCCAATTGAAACAAACGCAGCGCGCTGCGAATTCATTCGCCAGTGCCGTCAGGCTGTTGCCCCAGGGCAGCGTGCGGCTGTCGCGCAAGCGCAACGCGCTCGTGACGAGAAAACTGCCGAGCGCATGGCTCAAACGCCAGACCAGCGCAATCAACAGCAGGATCGCCATGACGATGCCGACACTCACGCCGCGCTCGCCAAGAAAGCGGCATAGCCAGACATAAAACAGCGCTTCGGCCAATAACATGCTGATCAAAACCGCTTGCAACATCAGAACGGCTCCCACCACTTCAGCAGCCACAGCACCACCATGCCCGTCATCAGCGTGCCCAGGATATTTTTTGTCTTCAGCGCAAACGCGGCCCCGCATATTGCCGCGATGATCCGGTAAAGGTTTAACACTTCCCCGGGCGCAGCGTCGCGAAACAACACGTCCGGCGCAATCAAGGCGGGAAGCACGGCGGCGGCCACATATTTGAGGCTGCCGGTCAGCCAAGTCGGCACCCGTGTGTCGGCTGGCAGCACGATAAAAGAAGCACGGATGGCGAGCGTAACCAGTCCCGCGAAAATGACTGTCATCCAGGCGCCAATGCCATTCAATTCGCTCACGCACGCACCTCTGGCTTTTCTCCATTGTGGCGCTCGGACCATACGCCGACGAGAACCCCGGTGACCGCTGCCGCGATCAGCCCCAGTTTCAATGGTAGCGAGGTGCAAAACGCCGCCGCCACGCTAGACGCTATCGCCGCCGCCCAGTGATTTCTGGTTTGCAGCGCTGGCAACACCATAGACAAAAATACCAATGGAATCGCGAAGTCGAGCGACCACTTCGCAGGCACCAGCGTCCCTGCAAAAACACCCACGGCGACACTCGTCTGCCAACCACACCACATGGCACTGGTGACGCCAAAATAGTAGGCGTCGACATGGGCAGGCACGCGATGTTTGTCGAATTTGGTGGTCAAAAGCGCGAAAGCAGGGTCCGTGAGCAAATATGCAAACAGCCATTTACGCAGCCTTGGCGTGTGCCGGAAATAGGGTGCTACTGCGGCGCTGTACATCATGGTGCGCAGGTTCACCACCAGCACCGTCAGCACCACGATCCCGCCCGGCGCGTGTTGCGCCATCAACGAGATCGCAGCCAGTTGTGCGGTGCCCGCGAACATGATCACCGACATCGCCATCGCCAGCAAAGGATCCACGCCAGCACTGATCGCTGCCGCGCCGGTGATCATGCCGAAGGGAATATGGCCCAGCATAAAGGGGAGCTGGTCGCGCAGGCCGTTGATGTATGCGGAACGGGCGGTTTGCATTTGCTGGTGAGAGGTGGATGACTACCAATTTTAACCGCTCGGGCGAACATGGCATCATCAATGACGTCGCATCACCGCAGCCTGGATGAACCCCGGCATGTCTGAAGCCGGGGGTAATCCGGGTTCGTTAAAGACAGCATGCAAGGTCGCGCGCAGGAAACACAGGTTTTCTGAAGTGCCAGCGATAAAGAAAACCCGGCGCGCCATGCGACAATTCGCAGATGATTCTTTACGCCCTTACCGTCTTCGTCTCCGCCTTTCTGCTCTTTCTGGTGCAACCGGTCATCGCCAAGCAAATT
>JBKJMK010000111.1:0-3743 GCA_046596005.1 Usitatibacteraceae bacterium
GTCACCGAAGACGACGCCGATGGCACCGACGGTGAGCGCGCTTAGTTTTTTAGGGGAAGAATCCATGAAGGCAATAGCGACGAGGCTCCCTGACGTTTAGCGGTCAAACAGCAGGAACACGGCACGGCAAGAGTTGATCGGTTTGATCATGAGTGAGGTTGCTGAAGTTGGTTGCTCGCAAAGCGTCTTGATGCTGCAATGCGAATTTTAAAATGTCGTCTAGGATAATCCACTTTTTGTTGCGGTGCAATATGTCGCGTCAAGGCAATTTTTGCCTTGGCCCAGCTTGACGAAAAGGGCGCTTCGGGCCATACTTCGCGACTTTTCGGGAACTCAGGAATTAGCTTGTTTTCCCAAAATGGCCAATTAGCTCAGCCGGTTAGAGCAACGGAATCATAATCCGTGGGTCCCCTGTTCGAATCAGGGATTGGCCACCAAATAAAACAAAAGCTTACTGAAGAGTAGGCTTTTTTCATTTTATAGGTATGAGCCGCTGGCGGGATGTTGCGGCTAGGATTGTCGGTTCCGCTTTCGCCGAACATTTGCGACCCTGATGCTGAAAAAATAGTGAGGTCAGCGTTTCTTGTTCTTCAAGACTACTCACGCAGATCCTTTGGGTTCTGCCCTCGTTACCGTCATAAGACACAGCTTTTGCAGCGTCCCCTGCAGAAAAGATTCACTCAAATCATCCTGAAAACGGGCTGTTCACGCGCCAATTTTCGCATTTGGTCGCAATCCGTTTGAGACCTTGAGGCTGGTTCAGTAAAGTTCGGTCATCAACAACACACCACCCACCACCGACCCCAAGGAGCCAAACATGAAAACAGCATTCACCAGCAACAACATAGACAACATCGCCATCACCACACTACTCGCCGTTAGCCTGTTCGTACTGGTAAGCGGCGTATTCACCAGCAACCAGGCTGTTACCAAACAAGCCGCAACAGTGCAAAAGCTCGACACCATCGTCGTCACCGCATCACGTTCACCCGACGCTGTATTCGATACCATGGTCGTGACGGCTTCGCGCAACGTGAACCGCACGTAAAGATATTTCCTGAACGGTCGGATAAAAAGGTGAGGTGAGTGTAGCCGACGCAGGACAATATTCGGCGAGAGGAAAAAGCAAACGGCGGACCAAGGTCCGCCGTTTGCTTTTAAGTAATCAATTTCAGAAATGTCGATCAGTTCTTTTTCAGATACTTGTCCAGAAATTCCAGAATCTTGCGGTTTGCCTCGATGCTGTTTTTCTTTTTCGAGAAACCATGGCCTTCATCAGCGAACACCACGTATTCCACCGGCACCCCATTCTTTTTCACTGCCTCAACAATTTCATCACTCTCGGGCTTGATCACGCGCGGATCATTGGCACCCTGAATGACGATGAGCGGTTTCTTGATTTCTTTGGCGTGAAACAGTGGCGACGCCGCGATCAGCATCTCCTTGTCTTTTACCGGATCGCCGATTTCTTCGTACAGCGACTTGCGAATCTAAAGGGTCAGGGTCATTTTCCCATCACAAGTAGGCCAAACTCTAATACAGGTGCGCCTCTCCAGCCATTGTTGTCCCGAACGCCGCGTCAGTGCTTGAATGTAGCCCTTGAATACAAAGACACGAGAAACGCGCCGGACTAACGCAAATGTTCTCAAATGTGCTACATTTGTTCTCAATATGAGATCAGACAACTCCCCTTACTCGCCGCAACTGGTGGAAATCCTGTTCGGCGCTTACCGGCGACAAATTCTGTCGCTGTTGCTGTTGCGCCCGGACGAGTCGTTCTATGTGCGGGAGATTGCGCGGATGACGGGCGTGCCGGCCGGCTCGCTGCATCGGGAACTAAAGTTGCTGACGGATGCCGGCCTGCTCTCGCGCACCGAGGCGGGCAATCAGGTGCGCTATCAGGTGAATCGCGATTGCCCGATCGTGCCGGAGCTGGCGGGAATCTTTCGCAAGACTTCCGGCCTGGCGGATGTGTTGCGCGAGCTGCTGGTGCCGCTGGAATCGAAGATTTTGATGGCGTGGGTGTTTGGTTCGATGGCGCAGGGGAATGCGCAAGCCACCAGCGATATCGACCTGATGGTTATCGGTTCCGCTTCGTTTGCTAACGTGGTCCACGCCTGCCACGAAGGCGCTGCGCAACTGGGCCGCGAAGTGAATCCGGTGACCATGAGCAGGACTGCGTTTCGCTCCAAGCTGAATGCGGGCGAGCGATTCGTGACGCGGGTGGCGAAGGAGCCGAAAATTTTCGTGATCGGAGATGACAGTGAGTTTGCAAAACTTGCTGAAGATCGGGCAGCTTAAGCCGCATCCACCCGATGCGGACGAGATCGAGCAACTGCTGCTCGCGGCGGCGCGCAACTTGCGCGATGCGTACGCGACCAACATCAGCGCCGAGACGCGCTTCGACGCGGCCTACAAGGCGATCATGCAAAGCGCGCTGGCAGCGTTGATGATGCACGGTTACCGGCCGGATACCAAACGTCCCGGCCATCACATGACGGTGGTGCAAAGTGTGCCGCTCACCATTGATGCAGATCCCGGTCGAGTGGTGGTGCTGGACGCTTTGCGGCGCCAGCGCAATGTCAACGATTACACCGGTGACGGGGTCGATGATTCGATGGTCGAGAATTGCATCGCTGAGGCGACGCGGTTGCTCGACGATGTGAAGGCTTGGCGAAATGCACATAAGCCGGAACTGATTCCCGGGCTGCGAAGGTGAAGGCGCAGTTGCGGGTGGAAGGTAGCATCGTGGCCGAAGGCGGTGTCTTTACGCTGGGGCAGGAGTTGGCTGGAAAGGGTGGGTTTACGACTGACGATCTGACCAATTGGGACCTGACAAATGACGAGACGTTGGTGGCGGGACAGGCGAGTGCAATTAGTCTTTCCGCCCAAGGTATAAGCGCAGCCCAACTCGCCAATATCAAAAGGCGCCTCACGCAAACGCAATCTCAGTTGCAGGCCAACAATATTACGGGACTCACGAGTGACCATATTGTAGGAGCCATATTGGCTACAGCAGTGTGGGGCTACTTTACCGCACTGCAAGGCCATGGTGAGCTCAAAAATAAGGGGCCAGCGTGAATTTTCCAGCCAACAAACAAGGCAATTCAGTCACGTACGACCCCACGGTATTCACAACATGCAGATCGCCATTCCACGAGCCTCTCCAAGGCATTTCGCCTCAAACGCCTCGCCAGTGCTGGAGTTTGCCAAAGCATCGAGACACCTCTCGGTACCGCTTAAACGCCGCGCCGAGATGAACTGGTTGTTGACGCAAGTCGAAACCGCCCGTCCCGGTAGAAGCCTGCTCGCGTTAGGAAAGCGCACCGCCCCGAAAGAGAACACCCCCGAACACGTAGCACTCAAGGCCTCGCTCACCGCACTCGGCCAATTCATGGCCAAGTACCCGAACAAGCGGGCACACAGCTATACCGACCCCAACAACCTGCCGTTCCGCACCCCGAGCAGCAAGGTACGTCCCGCAGCCGAAACAAGAAAAGAACTGCTGGCCGCCATCGGCCAGCAACCCACTCTTTTGGCAGGTGCCATTCCCAGTGGTGGCGTGCAGATCGCCCAAGCCAGCATCCCGGTCACCACCACGCCGACCGCCGCCGACATGGCCGAGACCGAAGACGCACAGATCACGCAAGCGATCCGCGACAAGGCGACTGAACTCAACAATCATCCTCTGACCATTTACAACTGGGTCAAGAACAACATCGACTATCTGCCGACCTATGGAT
>JBKJMK010000116.1:0-4900 GCA_046596005.1 Usitatibacteraceae bacterium
CATGCGCTGCGCGACGTCAATCGCCTTTTGCCAATTGCGTTCCTGAACATGTATATCAAGCAGCAGCTTGAGTGCTTGCGATTGCTGTTTCCTGCTGCCTGCTGACTTTGCCGAGAGGTCGCCGAGAATACGTTCCGCGTGTTCAAGCAGGCCGGCTTTTTCAAAATCAAGCGCCAAATCCAGCAAAGCGGCCGTGCGCTGTTCGGCTGGCAAATCCGCACGTTCAGACAAATTTTGGTGAATGCGAATTGCGCGATCCACTTCCCCGCGCTTGCGAAACAAGCTGCCCAGCGCAAACTGCAATTCGATGGCTTCGGGCTGCTGCCTTGTTACTTCAATGAACGCTTCAATGGCCTTGTCCTGCTGTTCTGACATCAGAAAATTGAGTCCCTTGAAGTAGGATTGCGGCAATGCACGCGACTCGGAAAGCAGTTGCTTGATGTCAATACGTGCAACCAGCCAACCCATGCCAAAAAAGGCAAGTGCCGCCAGAAATATCCAGGGCAGCCATTCAAACATTGCTGGTATTAGCCGAGATCGGTGGCAACGCGGCACTCGCTTCATGCGCTTTGTGCTGCAGCGCGCGATTGAGCTTTCGCACTTCGCGTTTTAGCTCGAAAATCGTCATCAGGGAGGCCAGCAGTCCGAGCAACAATCCGCCGCCAAAAAATCCGAGCAAAATCAACACAAGTGGCGCCTTCAAGCTGGAATCCATATAGCCGTAAAGAACCACAGGGTCCGCATTTCTGGCCGCGAACCAAACGATTAAAAGAATCACAACAACCCGCACGATCCAGATCAGAATTTGCATGGTCTCAATATCCTCCTGTCGTCTTACGATTTGCGCTGAAAAAAAACAAAAAAAAGCCAGATGCGTCACCACATCTGGCTGCACTTTCGCGCATTTTCTCAATCCCCCGGTTTGGTAACATCGCCACCGCCATCGATGAGATCAACGCGCTCACGCAATTCCTTGCCAGCCTTGAAGTGGGGAACGTATTTCTTCGGCACTTGCACCTTCTCGCCGGTTTTTGGATTACGTCCGGTACGAGGCGGCCGGTAATTCAATCCGAAGCTCCCGAAGCCGCGAATCTCAATTCGGTCTCCGCTTGCGAGCGTGTGCGACATTGCATCCAGCATCGCCTTCACAGCGAGTTCGGCATCCTTCGGCGCCAACTGGCTATGGCGCGCACTGAGGATTTCAATCAGTTCAGACTTCGTCATTGACTTCACGAGGCGTTTCCTGAAATCGTTATTACAAGAGAAAAGCTAGAGCAAGGCTGTGCAAAAAAGCACAGCCTTGCAACCGCCTGCTTTTTAATTATCGCCTTGCTTGAGCTTGGCTTTGAGCAATGCGCCCAGATTGGTCGTGCCGGCATTGGATGGCGCATCATCAACCATACGCTTCATGGCATCTTTCTCTTCGGCCGAATCCTTGGCTTTGATGGAAAGATTGATGTTGCGCGTCTTCCTGTCGACGTTCACGATCACAGCTTCGATTTCGTCACCCTCTTTCAGGTGGGTGCGGATATCTTCCACGCGTTCACGCGAAACTTCCGATGCGCGCAAATAAGCCTCAATGTCGTCCGTCAAGGCAATCGTTGCGCCCTTGGCATCAATTGATTTCACGGTGCCTTTTACCAGCGTGCCCTTGTCATGGATGGCAGTAAAGTTGGTGAAAGGATCATCATCCATCTGCTTGATGCCCAGCGAAATACGCTCGCGCTCCATGTCGATTGCCAAAACAACGGCTTCCAATTCATCGCCCTTCTTGTAGTTTTTGACGGCTTCTTCACCAGCAACATTCCAGGAGAGGTCCGACAGGTGAACGAGGCCATCGATATTGCCCGGCAAGCCGATAAACACGCCGAAATCGGTGATCGATTTGATCGTGCCTTTGACTTTTTCGCCCTTTTTATGGGACATCGAAAACTCTTCCCATGGGTTCGACATGCACTGCTTCATGCCGAGGGAAATACGACGGCGCTCTTCATCGATCTCGAGAATCATTACTTCAACTTCGTCACCCAGCGAGACGACTTTGGCGGGATGAACGTTCTTGTTGGTCCAGTCCATTTCGGAGACGTGTACCAGGCCTTCGATACCGGCTTCGATCTCGATGAACGCACCATAATCGGTGAGGTTGGTCACTTTGCCGAACAGACGCGTGCTTTGCGGATAGCGGCGCGAGAGACCGGTCCATGGATCGTCGCCCAGTTGCTTCATGCCCAACGAAACGCGGTTCTTTTCCTGATCAAACTTAAGAATCTTGGCTTCGACTTCATCACCAACATTCAACACTTCAGATGGGTGCTTGACGCGACGCCATGCGAGATCGGTGATGTGCAGCAAGCCATCGATACCACCCAGATCCACAAATGCGCCGTAGTCGGTGATGTTCTTGACGATACCTTTAACGATAGCGCCTTCTTTCAGATTTGCCATCAGAGCAGCGCGGTCCGCACCAGCCGATGCTTCCATCACGGCGCGACGCGATACGACCACGTTGTTGCGTTTGCGGTCTAGTTTGATCACCTTGAATTCGAGTTCCTTGCCTTCGAACATCGACGTATCTTTGACAGGTCGCACATCAACCAGTGAACCCGGCAGGAAGGCGCGGATACCATTAACCATCACGGTCAAGCCGCCCTTCACTTTTCCGGAAACCATCCCGGTAATGATTGCGCCCTTGTCCAAAGCAACATCCAGATCGTGCCAGGCGGAAAGTTTCTTTGCGCGCTCGCGCGAAAGTTTGGTCGCACCGTGGCCGTCTTCGATGGCCTCGATTGCAACGGTGACAAAGTCGCCGACTTTAACTTCAAGCTCGCCTTTGTCATTCTTGAATTCTTCAACGGGGATCACGGACTCGGACTTCAAGCCTGCATTGACCACCACAATATTTCTGTCAACAAGCACCACTTCAGCGGTGATCATTTCGCCAATGCGCATTTCCTGTCGAGTCAGACTTTCCTCAAACAGGGCAGCAAAACTGTCCATGGAAGGCGGGGCGGATTTGGAGGGTTGGGCGGATGCGGACATAGGACTGCACTTTCGGGTTAGACCACGGCCAGGCGGCTGCGGCGGTTAATCAATGTTGATCCCTTGGGAGAACCAACGCCAGTTCTGCAAATTTATTTGGAAACGTAATACACCAAGCAAAAAACACCTGGTTTCAAGTCGCTGCTGCACTTTGCGCCCAGGCGAGGATTCTCTCGACTGCAACATCCGCAGAAATTCCAGTGGTATCAAGTAGATAGGCATCTGGATAGTGCTTCAAAGGCGCAACCGGACGGCTCATGTCTCTGTCATCCCGGGCACGCAATTCTTTCACAACGTCGGACATTATCGCAGACATTCCTTTTTGTTTCAACTGCTTAGTACGCCTCTCCGCCCTGGCGCCAGCGCTGGCGGTGAGGAATACCTTGAGTGCGGCATCCGGAAATACCACCGAGCCCATGTCCCGGCCATCAGCGACCAAACCGGGCGACACACGAAAGTCACGTTGCAAACTGAGAAGGGCCTCACGCACCGCTGGCAAAGCCGCAACCCGCGACGCATTTTGGCTCGCAGATTCGGTACGGATGGCGTCACCGACATCCTCGCCATCCAGCAACGTCTTGCCATCTTGAAACGCAATTTTCAAACTCGCCGCGACTTGTGCCACGGCACATGCATTGGTCAGTTCTACACCTTGCCGCGCGGCTGCCAACGCTGTCAAGCGATACAGCGAACCGCTATCCAGGTAGTGAAAGCCGAGCTTTTCGGCGACCATTTGGGCGACGGTGCCTTTGCCGGATGCAGTCGGGCCGTCAATGGCGATAACAGGGATGGACACTGAATTCATGACGCGATTTTCCGCAACTCATCGAAATATGCCGGAAAGGTTTTGCCCACACAGCCGGGATCGTTTATTCGAACCGATACGCCACCCAGCGAGACCAGTGAAAAGCACATTGCCATTCGATGGTCATCATAAGTGTCGATGACGATGTCGGCTTTTAACGCTGCAGGCGGCGTGATGCGAATATAGTCCGCGCCCTCCTCCACCACTGCGCCGAATTTTCGCAGTTCAGTCGCCATCGCAGCAATGCGATCGGTCTCTTTGACGCGCCAGCTTGCGATATTGCGAATCGTTGTGATGCCCTCAGCAAATAGTGCGCAGACTGCAATCGTCATTGCTGCGTCCGGGATGTGATTGAGATCGGCATCAATCGCCGTCAATTTTCCCGATCCGGGTGCCGCCGCCTCTATCCAGTCGTTACCCATGCGCACCACCGCGCCCATGTCGCGAAGTATGTCGACAAAGCGGATATCACCCTGAATGCTCTGCGCGCCCACGCCCAGCACGCGCACTGCGCCGCCGGCGATGGCACCGGCGGCGAGAAAATACGACGCACTTGAAGCATCGCCTTCTACCGCGATCCGCTTGCTTGCCGGTGGCCGATATTGCGCATTGGCCGGCACAACAAATTCCTGCCAACCGTTGCGCTCAATATTCACACCGAAACGCGCCATGAGATTAAGCGTAATTTCGATATAAGGTTTTGAGATGAGTTCACCAACGACTTCAACATAGACCGCAGTTCGCGTTTGCCGCGTCAGCATTGGCAGCGCCAACAGCAACGCGGAGAGAAATTGGCTGGATACATCGCCGCGTACCTGTACGCGGTTTCGCTCAACGGTTTTACGGGAACGAATTTCCAGCGGTGGAAAGCCGGGATTCTGCAGAAAGCGAATATCGGCACCGAGCAGTCGCAAGGCATCGACGAGGTCGCCAATGGGCCGTTCATGCATGCGCGGCACACCCGAGAGTTGGTAGCAACTACCAGATTGCGCCGAAAGTGCCAATGCCGCGGTCAATGGACGAAACGCGGTGCCGGCATTGCCAAGAAAAAGATTT
>JBKJMK010000143.1:0-3464 GCA_046596005.1 Usitatibacteraceae bacterium
TGATGCAGATTAGTGCAAGATGGGCGCAGCCACGCACGACCCGTACTAACCGCCTACGTATTTTCCGTTTGGCGTCATCACACAGCGCGTTCCAGCAACATAGCTACCATCAGGGCAAATTGTTTGCCGAGCGCCGCCCTGAACGTAACCGCCATTTGGCGTTATCTGCGGTGCCTTACCTTCTACCCGTGGCACGTAACTACCGCTCGGCGTGATTTGGCATTGCGCACCGCCGCCGACGTACTTTCCATTCGGGCAGATATTGCATGGCCCTTTTGAGACATAGCTTCCGTCTGGACACATATAGGATTGCGCGCCTGCTACTGATGACGTACAGAGTGCAATTGCGGCTGCGACCATTATCGAGTACTTCATGACATTCTCCCTAAGTTGTGATTACTCGGAACACAAAAAAATATTGACCGCTTCGTGAAGTCAGGCAACCGCCTCAATTTGCGCTTGGTCGTCTTTGGGAAATGACTCTACCCATGATGCTAAGCCTAATTGTCCTGCGCCGCCACTACGCGCAAGGGTTGGAAACACTGCTATGACTATGTTCAATCATCCTTCAGCACATCAAGCGCTTAAGTTTTGATACAACGGCCTTTGAAAACTGAGCCGTGTTTACCAAATGACAACTCAATTGGGGGCACTATTGGGGGCACTTAATAATTACTCTTAAATAGTTGTGCATTAAATCAGTTAGATATGTTCATAGTATGAATGGCTCCTTCTCCGCCAGTACCATAACAAATACGCCCCTTTCGGGGCGTTTTGTTTGTTTTCCCACCTGAACTCTCTCCGGATTGTAATCTGACGCTAGCCACGGCAAAAATAAGCCAGCAAAATCCTGGCCCGCTGAGAGTCATTGCCAATCCCAACGTGAAACAGTTGCAGGACCTGCCACGCGGTCACTACATTCTTTCAGGAACGATTATTCCCATAGCCAAACCCGTATTGCAGACTGAGCTGCGTGGCCAATCACTGTTCATTAGGCAGGCCCCGATGTTCGACGGTTCCCGTAACAATCACCACCATCATGATGTTTGGGGGGCTCAGACTGCTACGCTGTTCGCCCTTGATTCGGCGTTGTAAATACTTCGCCGCGGCGCGCTCAGCAGCCGCCGCACCATTGGTTCAAACTCGCTGATGGGCAAAGTTTCGCCTCGCGCATCAAATGCCGCGCTATCGTACAGATCGCAAAACTCTGCGGTGTAGTCGAAGTGCACATGTCCTGCGAATTGATCGCGCATATGCCGATCCAACCCGAGGTGTTGGAAGAAGTAGTGCCCTTGGAAAATCGCGTGGTGTTTGACCATCCAAAGATTTTCGTCACTGACATAAGGCTTGAGTATCGCGGCAGCGATATCGGGGTGGTTGCTTGTGGCGAGCGTATCGCCAATGTCGTGCAGCAACGCGCAGACGACATACTCGTCTTCGCGGCCGTCGCGCAGCGCGCGTGTCGCCGTCTGCAGTGAATGCGTGTAGCGGTCGACAGGGAAACCGCCGAAGTCTCCCTCGAGCAGACGCAGATGCGCGATCACACGGTCGGGCAGTCCCCTGGCGTAAGTGGCGAACTCGGCAGAAATGAGCTTCCAATCTTCCGGCGTGCTGTCCTGCATGGACGTGAATGACGCGCGTTTGGTCATAGTGCCTCCGGGATGCTGCGAATAGTTGAGAACTTTGCCACAAAACGAATTCAGTTCACCGACAATGCCCGTCGAACGCAAAGGATGCGCTGCATTACCGCCCGCTTCCTTTGCCTTTTTCGTGCATCTACCGCGCCGATAGCAGGGAAAGAACTGCGGCTTGGACCGCTCATGTGTTGACGACGCTCCTCCGAAGTCGTAACGACGCGCGCGGCCGCTGTTACACGCTGCGAGTGGTTACTGCCAACTCAATTCGCCAGACGACCCAGGACCTCCTTGCGAAACCCAGTGAGACGTCCACCGTCCACGACCAGCGTGTGGCCGGTGATGTACTTGCTTTGGTCGCTGGCGAGGAAGTGGTACACGCCGACAAGGTCATCGACTTCTGCGATGCGTCCCAGCGTCGAAAGATGTTTAGCAAGCGTGTTGAGTATGTGCCCCGGCGGCAGCATTGGAGTCCTGACCGGACCCGGCGCGACCGCATTGCAGCGGATGCCGCGCAAGCCCAACTCGACCGCAGCCGTCTTCGTCATGCTGATGGTGGCCGCCTTGGTTGCGCTGTAGTCGAAAAAACCCTCGTTTTGCTGCAAACCTGCGACTGAGGCCGTGGTGACGATCGAGCCGCCGTCATGCATGTGCCTGGGTCCATACTTCAGGATGTAGTAGGTACCGTAAAAATTCAGCGCGACCACGCCGTCCAATACCGCTTCATCGGAATCAGTCAGGTGTTGACCCTTGCCGGGCTTTCCGGCGTTGTGAATGATGACGTCGAACTTGCCGATGGCAGCCTCGGCGGCCTTGAAGGCATCGATGACGTTGTCGCGGTTGGTGACGTCGGTGGCGAGATAAATGGCCCCTTCATCAAGTAAGGATTGCGGCGGTGCCTGAATGTCGGCCACGACGACGCGTGCTCCCTCCTGCAGAAACCGCTGACACGTCCCGAGGCCGATACCCGATGCACCACCGGTGATAAAAGCCGACTTGCCTTTGAGGCTGAAAGGGGAATTATTTTCCATCCTAGTAATTCGCTAGCCCGGCAAAAGCCGCGACCGGCGGCATGGCGTTTGGGTCGGCGATGACATCGATCAATACGCAGGAGTCGGCTGCCATCGCTTCGCGGATTGCCGCGGCGATATCCTCCGCGCGCACGAGACGGATTCCTTTCACCCCGCACGCCTCGGCAATGGCCGCGTGATCGACCGGCATGAAATCGCACACGTTTGTGTGCCGTCCGAGGTACGCATCCTCGGCGTGTTTTTGATAGCCGAGGACGGCGTTGTTCATGACTGCGACCACTACGTTGATCCCGTGGCGCCGCGCCGTCTCCAACTCGGACCAGACATGAGCGAAGCCCCCGTCGCCCACGATGCAGAACACCGGTCGATCGGGATTGCCGATCTTGGCCCCCAGTGCCAACGGGAATCCCCAACCGAGGCCGGCCTGGCCCCTGGGCGTGATGAAGCGCCGGCTGAATTTGGCGGTCAGATAATTGGCCACCCAGATGGACGAGAAACTCGCGTCGGCCACCACGATGTGATCGTTCGCCAATTGCGCTTCGAGCTCGGCCATGAAGCGCTCGGGACGAATCGGTGCCGCATTCGACTGGGTGACGCCAACAATTTCTTCCCTGTGCTGGATCTTCGCGGTCGCAATGGCACTCTCCACTGCGGCACGAGCCGACCGTCGCCTGGACAGGTCGAGTGCGGCCATCGCGGAATACAAGGCTCGCAAAGTGAGCTTAGCGTCGCCGTTAAGGCGCACCGCCTCGTAGTTCCGGCCGATCTCAATGGGGTCGATGTCGATATGAATGTAGGT
>JBKJMK010000183.1:0-10489 GCA_046596005.1 Usitatibacteraceae bacterium
TGGTGAAAAAGAAAATTCTTAGCCAGGCCGAATACGATGGCATCAAGGAATTGATCGTCGCCAGGCAAGCCAAGAAAGAAGAAGCAATGAAGGAAGCGCCAAAGAAAGACGAAAAAAAGAAATAATCGTCACGTTTTTCGACGGCAATTCTCAACACGGGGCAGCTTAGCTGCCCCGTGTTGTTTTATGTTTCAAATGTGCAAATCCCCGTTGCCGAAGTTGGCGGCTTGCGCGGTATGCGTTACACAACCGACCGCGTGGCGGGCAACTGTCCGTCTCCGGACGCGAGTTTTCCGTCTATTTCCGGCGTTGCATTCGCTGCAACAACTGATACCCAGGCAGGGCAAACGTCAGGATGATGAGTACGCGTGTCACGTGGGCCGCGGTCACCAGGGCCACGCCAAGTTGCAGCGTGCGTGCAGTGATCGACATTTCGGCAATGCCGCCAGGCGCGGTCGCCAGAATCATGCTCGGCACAAAGATGCCAGCAGCGCTTGCCAGGCTCCATGCCATTGCCGCTGACAGCAACATCATCAACAAAATTGTGAGCAGCACCACCGTCACAAAGCGTGGCGCGTCGTTCAAAAATTGCCGCGCGAAACGCGTGCCCAACGCGCACCCGAGCAACACCTGGCCGCAATTGGTCAATAGGCCGGACATCGACGAAAACTCAAGCCCTGAGGCAGTCGTGACAATGGTCGCGATCAATGGTCCCATCATCCAGGGATTCGGAAAACGCAAAATGTAAAACAGCACCCCACCAGCCGCAGCAATCGCGAAGAGCGGCAACAATCCGAGCCATGAAAACGCGATCACCACCGGCCGATACACTTCGCCACCATGCACTTCTGCGATAGTCAAAATAACGGGGATGGTAACCACCACCATGAGAATGCGCAGCGAATGTGCCACTGCGACCTTGTCGACTTCGGCACCGAAACGGTCCGCGAGACTGGCCATTTCCATCGCGCCACCGGGGACACTGGCAAAGAAGGCAGTCGCAGCGTCGATTCGCGTGAAGCGTGCCAACACGCGGCTGGCTGCATAACCGATCAGGATGGCACCTAATGCGGCTGCCACCAGCACCGCAACGTTGCCCAGCACCTCTTTAGCGACACTCGGACTGAAATACAACCCAAGTGTCACTGCGATCAGCAACTGTCCTATCTCTCGCGTCAGCGGCGGGGCACCCAGCCGGGCACCACTAAAATTGCACACCGCCATCGCCACCAGCGGGCCAATCATCCACGGTAGCGGTGTTTTCACCCAGGCGCAAATCGCGCCGCCGAATGCCGAGACGAGAAGTCCCAGGATCATATTGCGCGAGTTAGCCAAGGGCAGCGTTCAGACGGGATTTGAAACGGGGCACCAATTACCGCCAGCATCAGGCATCAAGGGTTAAGTGCAATGTCCTCAAGACACTCTCGTCCTTTCGCGGTGATCTCGAAACTACCCGCTGCCGGAGTCGCGACAATATGTCCTTTTCTACCGAGAAAAGTTGCCACGTCAATATCAAGTTTCGTGCCCGCATCGGTCGCCAGCGCACGCAATCCAGCGATGCATTTTTTGATAAACAGCGCTTCTGTCCCTTTCTCTGTCAACGCATAAGAACCATCTTTGCGATGAGAAAGAAACTTGATACCGATCAGATGTTTTGCGTTTCTGGCGATGCAGGCGCTGGGCTTGGCGGATTTCGGCATTTTGCTTACCTGGTCAAGCGCGTCAAATTCATCCCTGGTTAAACGATGCGTCATGGTGGTGTCCTGTAGTTACTTAAATCTTGTTATTGGCCTCCATGGTACGGTCCGCGATGGATAGCCGTAAGCCACAGTTGTGCCTGGTTGCGTTCTTACCGCGCTGATCTTCCAGCCACTGGCGGGCAAATCATCATGGAACAGTAATTTTTCTCATCTTTGAACCATTCAAAAAACCCCAGCCTAAAACCCCACCACCCCGCCATCACTCCTGGGATCAAACCCGCCCATCAACGCGCCATCTTTGGTCCGAATCAGCGCCCCTGCGTGCCCCACGCTTTCGTCAAACTCACCGAGCGATTCAACCTCATGTCCCCGCTCGCGCAAGCCCGCGAACACTGAGGCTTCAAATCGTGATTCCAACTTCAGCGTATCTGATGGATTTCCCCAGGTCCGCCCCAGTAACCAGCGCGGCGCGGCAATCGCATCCTGCGGCGTCATGCCAAAGGCACCTACACGCGTAAACACCGCGCATTGTGTCTGCGGCTGGCCGTCGCCGCCCATGGTGCCATAAGGCATCATACGGCCATCGTTGAACAGGGCGAGCGCGGGATTGAGTGTGTGGAAAGGTTTCTTGCCGGGTTTGATTACCAGCAGCGCGTTTGGGTCCAGCGAAAAACTCGCACCGCGATTTTGCCAGTTGATACCGGATTCCTTGAGCACAATGCCGCTGCCGAACTCATGATAAATCGATTGGATGAACGATACCGCACGGCCCTCTTTATCGATGACACCCATCCATACGGTATCACCCGGCTTGAGATTCTTGCCCCAGGGTGCAGCGCGGTCGCGCCTGACTTTTGCGGCTAGCGTAGCGACAATGTCGTCGTCGAGCAACGATTGCGCATGCACCGTCATATGCGCGGGATCAGCGACGTATTTATCGCGGATCGCAAAGGCCTGCTTGGTCGCCTCCACGCAAAGATGCACATAGTCAGTACCCAGTGGGTCCAGCCCTTTCAGTCCAATTTTGTCGAGTATCGCAAGGATCAGAAGTGACACCACCCCCTGTGTGGGCGGAGTCATGTTGTAAAGTGCGCCCAGCGAATGCCTCACGGTTAACGGCTCGCGATAGAGCGCCTGATGGTTGACCAGGTCGTCGCGCGAAACGGGGCTGCCAACGTCGGCAAGACCCTTGGCGATGCTCTGTGAAATATCGCCGCGATAAAAATCCTGCAGCCCCGCTTTGGCGAGATACTCCAGTGTATTTGCCAGACGCGGCATCGCAAAACGAGAACCAGCGACGGGTGCTTCGTTGTTCACCAGAAAACTTTCCGCAAAGCCCGGCTGCCCGCCAAGCTCCGCCAGTTTCGCCGCAGTGCTGGCAGACTGGCTGTTGGTGACGACGATGCCCTCGCGTGCACGGTTGATCGCATCGCCAAGCAGCATTGCCAGCGGCATCTTGCCGCGCCAGCTCTTCGATACGTCGAGCGCCGCTTCCCAGCCGGAAACTGTGCCCGCAACGGTATTCGCGGCTAGTGGCCCGCGAATTGGGATGGCATTGACACCCTGCAGGCGGTAAAAATCAAGCGTTGCCGCTTGCGCGGCCGCACCGCAGGCGTCGATGGCGACGGGCGACTTCCCCGGTTCGTGAATCAACCAAAAACCATCGCCGCCGATTGCGGTCATGTGCGGATACACCACTGCGATCGTCGCCGCAGCGGCAATCATTGCCTCGATCGCGTTGCCGCCCTCGCGAAGTATATGGACCGCAGCCTCGGCGGCAGCGGCATGTGGAGCGACGGCAATACCGTTTTGAAATCTTGAGGTCATCGCATTGTTTCCCTTCAACGGGAATTATGCACGACCCATCCCGGTATAATCGCGCTCCTTTCCCACACTTTCGCGGTATTTCGCTTTCAGTGCTTTAGCCTTCACATCCATGAATGTTTTTTTTGAAGAAGACGGCGGTTTTAAAGTCGGGCATGTGATGTCCGATATCGGCACGTCTCTCCAGATTGAATCGATCTCGGGCAAGCGCAGCAAGATCAAAGCGAACGCTGTCGTGTTGCGGTTTGAATCCGCGCTTGAACAATTTCTTCCTGCTTCGCAAGCACTGGCGGAAGATATCGAGACCAGTTTCCTCTGGGAAGTCTGCGGAAAAGATGAATTCGGCTGCGAGGACCTGGCCCGGGAATACTTTGGCCACAAAGCGTCTGCGGTTGAAGGCGCCGCTGTCGCACTCAAGCTGCATGGCGCACCGATGTACTTTTACAAGCGGGGCAAGGGCCGCTATCAGGCTGCGCCTGAAGAAAATCTTAAGGCAGCACTTGCGTCTGTCGAACGGAAAAAACGCGAAGCCGATCAAATGACCGACTGGGTGGCGCAACTGAAGGCGGGTGAGCTGCCCGATGAAATGCGCTCGCATCGCGACACACTTCTGTACAACCCCGACCGCAATACCCTGCTGGTGAAGGCCTGTGAGGCTGCTGTGGCGGAAACGCATATCTCGCTACCGTTGCTGTTTTTTCGGGCTGGTGCCTGGCCGAACAAGGAAACGGCCCAGCACGACTATCATGTGGGCAAGTTTCTGGCTGATTATTTCCCCAGGGGCCGCGAATACAAAGGACAAGTCGACGCAACCGAGCCGGCTGAGTTGCCGGTGGCAAGTGTGCGCGCCGTCAGTATTGACGACGCCACGACGACCGAGATTGACGATGCGTTCTCAATCAGTTATCCCAACGCTGAGAGCGTCGAGATTGGCATTCATATCGCCGCACCGGCACTTTATTTCAGTGGCGAAAGCGCGCTCGAAAAACTCGCCAATGATCGACTCTCGACGGTATATTTCCCTGGTGAAAAAATCACCATGCTGCCCGGTCCCGCAGTCGGGCACGCGACGCTCGCTGAAGGCCGACTTTGTCCTGTCGTTTCGTATTACGCGACATTTTCCACGCAGACATTTGAACTGGGCAATACGCGTTCGGCCGTTGAACGCGTGCACATCGAGAAGAATTTGCGCATCAATGAACTTGAAACCTACTTCGATGAAACGGCAGTCAGCAAGGGTGTTGCTGATGGGCTGTTTGGCGAAGAACTGATTCTGCTGCATAAGGTCGCCAGGTCTCTCGGCCTCAGACGTGGCAAGAGCGAGAATGAGCAGGATCGCGTCGATTACAATTTTGAAATCGATGATGGGCGCATCATTATTACCACCAGAAAACGCGGAAATCCGATCGACACCGTGGTCTCGGAACTGATGATTTTTGTCAACAGCGAATGGGGCAAACTGCTTGCGGACAATGGTGTGGCGGCGATTTATCGTGTGCAGCAGAACATGAAAACCCGCATGACCACCGACGCGTTGCCGCACGAAGGCCTGGGAGTCAGCCAATATGCGTGGTCAAGCTCACCATTGCGCCGCTACGTCGATTTGGTTAACCAGCGGCAGCTCATTGCACTCATGCGCGGTGAATCGCCGCCCTACCCGAAGCGCTCGCCCGCATTGAATGAAATCGCACGCCGCTTTGATGTTACTTACGACGCCTACAACGATTTTCAGCGCAATCTGGAACGTTACTGGTGTCTGCGCTATTTTGAACAGGAAGGCATCAGTCAGTTTGACGGCGCAATAATCCGCGATGAACTGGTGCGTGCCAACGGGTTGCCGCTGGTCGTTAAATTAACGAAAAATCCATCACTGCCGCCGAAAACGCCTGTACAGGTGCAGATAGGCGCGCTGAATTACTGGGATGTGTCGGGCGAATTTTTGCTCATGGATGAGGTGAGTAGTCCTCTGCCCGCATAAAGCTTTAGAATCAGAAGATGTTTTTTATGCCCCTCGCCGCACGTCGCGATGCTCGATAAGCCCCGCGAACTTGCCCACCTGTTAAACACCCGTATCGACGCGCGACTCGATGCGATGGCTGCCCTCCCCCCGCCACTGGTGTTTTTGTCCGTAAAAAAATTGCTTGCCATTTCGGTTGCCACACAGGTTGCGATATGCGCCTCGGTTTCGATTCATCTTTTCTTGTTGCTTGCCATCGGTGCAAAGATATTCGACCCTAAAAATTTCACGCCACCGCACAATGCAATGGATGTGGTTCTGGTCAATGCGAAGTCAGCGAATAAGCCGGTCAAGGCAGACGCATTGGCGCAAGCCAACCTCGACGGCGGTGGTAACACCGACGAAAGGCGCCGCGCGAAAACGCCACTGCCTGCAATCGATCAGGCCGCCGCAAGGAACGAGAAAATTGCAGAACAGCGTGTCAAGCAGCTTGAACAAGAAGTGAAAACACTGATGACACAGGCGAGTTCCAGCGCCAAGGTGTTGCAGGGAGAATTTAATCAGCAACCATCCGGCGCACCCAGGCAATTAAATCCGGCCCAACTGCTGCAGCAATCCTTGGAAATTCAGCGGCTGGAAGCGGAATTGGCGAGAGAACATGAAGCTTATCAGCAGCGTCCTAAACGCAAATTTGTCGGTGGACGCACGACTGAGTATCGATTTGCAAAATTTGTAGAAGCCTGGCGACTGAAAATCGAACGCGTCGGGAATCTCAATTATCCCGAAGAGGCCAAACGAACCGGCAAGCAGGGCACACTACAATTGACTGTGGCGATCAAGTCCAACGGCGAAGTAGAGGACATTAAAGTTGAACGATCATCCGGCAGCAAGACACTTGACCAGGCTGCAAGACGCATCGTCATGCTATCGGCACCATTTGAGCGCTTTCCAGACAACATCAAACAAGACACTGATGTCCTGCATATTACCCGCACCTGGATTTTTGGTCGGGACGACACGCTCACATCAAAATAGAGCTGCGCGTCAATTTCACCCGTCTTGAGGCGGGCGCACAAATGGGGCAAGAGGCGAGGGTGCGGATCGACAACCTAAGCGATACTAATCCGGCTATTTAATGAACTTCAACGCGCGACCGAGCGCGATCAGGCCCGCAAAGAAAGCCACACTCAATATCATTCCCCCAAACATGGTGGCAAGCGCCAGCGTGATACCAGTCCAACCCATCGCTGATGCGCCCCACCACGCAATTAACGTTCCGGGAACGGCGGCAGCGACAATGGCGACAACGGATAATAAATAGGATTTCACGCCGTTGATTGTAACTTGCGCAGGAGAATATCCACGCTCAATCGCGTTATCTCGATCGACTGTCGGTAGGGGCTGATTCGTCATGGTTCAATCAACTTTATTCAGGTTGCTGGATTACAAATTAGGTGCCAACCAACGCTCAGCCATCGCGATATCCCATCCCTTGCGATGTGCGTAATCGGCTAGTTGGTCGCGATCAATTTTCCCGACGGCGAAATACTGTGATTGCGGATGCGAAAAGTAAAACCCCGATACTGCTGCGGTGGGCCACATCGCAAAGGTATCGGTCAACGTGATACCGGCATCCTCTGGTGCTTTCAACAACTCGAACAACGGGCCTTTCTCGCTATGTTCCGGACACGCGGGATAACCAGGTGCGGGTCGAATACCGGCATATTTCTCAGCAATCATGTCACGACTGCTCAGCGCCTCATCCTTGGCATAACCCCAATATTCACGCCGTACTTTCCAGTGCAGCTGCTCGGCAAACGCCTCGGCCAATCGATCAGCCAGCGCTTTGATCATGATGGCATTGTAATCGTCGTTGGCAGCTGCGTAGGCCTGCGCGCGTTCTTCGCAGCCGACGCCAGCAGTCACCGCAAATGCGCCAATAAAATCAGCGAGTCCGGTTGTTTTGGGTGCAACGAAGTCAGCCAGGCACTGATTCGGATTGCCGGCGGGTTTTTCATTTTGCTGCCGAAGATAGTGGAAGGTCTTCGCGATGGTGGTACGCGACGCGTCGGTGTAGGTTACGATCGAATCGCCAACGCGATCAGCAGGCCAAAAGCCAACCACGCCGTTGGCCGACAACCATTTTTCCTTCACGACTTGCTTCAGCATAATTTGCGCATTCTCAAAAACTTCACGTGCCGCTTCGCCAACGGTTGGGTCTTCAAGAATTTGCGGATAGGTACCCCACAAGTCCCAGGTTTGGAAGAACGGACCCCAGTCGATAAACGGCACCAGTTCTTCCAGCGGGTAATTCAATAGCGTCCTGGTACCGATGAATGACGGTGTCGGCGGCACATAATCTGGCCAGTCGATTTTCGCTGCGTTATTTCTGGCCGCAGCGAGCGACACCAGCTTTACGCCTTTCTTGTTCGCATGTTGCTCACGTACCTTGACGTAATCGGCGCGCACGCCTGCAACATAGTTCTCCCTGAGTTCGTCTGAAAGCAGGTTGCTGCAAACGCCAACCGCGCGCGAGGCATCCGGCACCCAGACCGTCGGGCCGTGATAGAAGGGCTCAATTTTTACCGCCGTATGAGTGCGCGAAGTCGTGGCACCGCCGATCAAGAGGGGAATCTTGAAACCCAACCGCTCCATTTCTTTCGCCACATGGCTCATTTCCTCGAGCGAGGGCGTGATCAAGCCGGAGAGGCCGATGATATCGGCGTTCTCCCTGATTGCAGCGTCAAGAATCCGCTCACACGACACCATCACACCCAGATCAATCACCTCGTAGTTATTGCATTGCATGACCACGCCGACGATATTCTTGCCAATGTCGTGCACGTCGCCTTTGACGGTCGCCATCACGACTTTGCCTTTAGCTTTGGCATTTTCGGAACCCATCAAGCGTTTTTCTTCCTCGATGAAGGGGATCAAGTGGGCAACCGCCTGTTTCATCACGCGCGCTGATTTCACCACTTGCGGCAGAAACATTTTGCCCTCACCAAACAGGTCGCCAACGACGCCCATGCCGTCCATCAACGGCCCTTCGATCACGTTGATCGGGCGGCCACCAGCCGCCTTTACTTCCAGCCTCGATTCTTCCGTATCCGCGACGATGTACTCGGTGATACCGCGAACCAACGCATGCGTGAGTCGCGCGCCTACCGGTTCGCTTCGCCACGCCAGGTCTTCAATCTGCTCTTTCTTTTGGCCTTTGAAACGATCCGCAAATTCCACCAGTCGCTCGGTGGCATCATCGCGCCGATTGAAAAGCACATCCTCAACGCATTCGAGCAACTCCTTGGGAATGTCGTCATACACACCTAACTGGCCCGCGTTGACGATGCCCATCGTCATACCGGCCTTGCCGGCGTGATAAAGAAATGCAGTGTGAATCGCTTCGCGCACCGGGTCATTTCCGCGGAACGAGAACGAGACATTTGACACACCACCGCTCACTTTGGCGTACGGTAAATTCTTGCGAATCCACGCTGTCGCACGAATGAAGTCCATGCCGTAGTTCGCATGCTCTTCAATACCCGTCGCAACGGCGAAAATATTCGGGTCAAAGATGATGTCTTCCGCCGGAAAACCTGCTTCTTCGGTCAGAATTTTGTAAGAACGCGCGCATATTTCAATTTTGCGTTCATAACTGTCCGCCTGGCCTTTTTCATCGAACGCCATGACGATGGCTGCAGCACCGTAGCGACGGCAGAGCTTGGCGTGCTTGATGAATTCAGGAATGCCCTCTTTCATCGAGATGGAATTGACGATTGCCTTGCCTTGCACACATTTCAGGCCTGCTTCGATCACGCTCCACTTTGAGCTGTCGATCATGATGGGCACGCGCGAAATATCAGGTTCACTTGCAATCAGGTTCATGAACCTGGTCATGGCCGCCTGCGAATCAAGCATCGCTTCGTCCATGTTGATATCGATCACCTGCGCGCCGCTTTCCACCTGCTGGCGGGCGACGGCAAGCGCGGCGTCATAGTCACCGTTCAAAATCAGTTTCGCAAAAGCGCGTGAGCCTGTGACGTTGGTCCGCTCACCCACATTCACGAACAAAGAGTCGTCGCCGATATTGACCGGCTCAAGCCCTGACAAACGCAGCCGTTTTTCAATTTCCGGGATAATGCGCGGGGCAAACGGCGCGACGATTTCGGCAATGGCCTTGATGTGCTCCGGCGTGGTACCACAGCAGCCGCCGGTTATATTGAGCCAGCCATTTGTTGCCCACTCACGAATGAACGCTGCCGTTTCTGCCGGCAACTCATCATATTCGGCCATTGCGTTCGGCAAGCCCGCGTTGGGGTGCGCCGAGACGCGACAATCGGCAATACGCGCCAACTCCTCAATGTGCGGACGCAATTCTTTAGCGCCGAGCGCACAGTTGAAACCGATTGAAATCGGATTGGCGTGGCGCACAGAGTTATAAAACGCCTCCACCACCTGGCCAGACAGGGTGCGGCCGGATGCGTCGGTAATAGTGCCCGAAATCATGATCGGCAAGCGGAACTCACCGGTAAGACCGCGCGCCTCAAACTCTTCCTCAATCGCAAATATTGCGACCTTGCTGTTGAGGGTGTCGAATATTGTCTCAACGAGCAATATGTCAGCGCCGCCGTCAATGAGACCGCAGACGGCATCGCGATAAGCGTCCTTCACTTCATCAAAATTCACGGCGCGAAAGCCTGGATCGTTTACATCCGGCGACAGCGACAGCGTGCGGTTCATCGGGCCCAGCACGCCAGCAACAAAGCGCGGACGTTTTGGTGTGACGAGCGTCTGCGCATCCGCGACCTCACGCGCGAGTCTGGCGCCCTCGAAATTCAACTCGTAGGCCAGCGACTCCATGTGATAGTCAGCCATGGATATCGCGGTGGAATTGAAGGTATTGGTTTCGAGAATATCGGCGCCGGCAGCAAGATACCGGCGCCGATATTCTCGAAACCAATACCTTCAATTCCACCGCGATATCCATGGCTGACTATCACATGGAGTC
>JBKJMK010000407.1:0-32052 GCA_046596005.1 Usitatibacteraceae bacterium
CGGCATCTTTATCGCTGAAACAATATTCAAACTCATGCACTAGCGGACATTGCAGAACGAAACTGTTTCGAAAACCGCGCCCCTGTTGAAGTTTGTGCGGTGAAGAGAAATTCAACAGCAGGCTTCGTCTTCGCCGATATCCTCGTTCCACACGTCAGCATGTGCTGCGATGTAAGCCGAGAGCATTTGGGCGCATTCTTCTGAATCCATCTCGATTACCTCCACGCCGCGTTCACGCAGCCATTCGATCCCGCCGCGAAAATTCTTCGACTCACCGACAACGACCCTGCCAATCTTGAACTGTACGATCAGCCCGCTGCAATACCAGCACGGTGCCAGTGTGGTGACCATAATCTTGTCGCGGTAGCTGCGTTGTCGCCCCGCTTTCCGGAACGCATCGGTTTCGGCATGCGCGGAAGGATCGTTGTCCTGCACGCGCCTATTGTGACCGCGACCCAGTAGCGCACCCTGCCCGTCGTAGAGTGCAGCGCCGATGGGGATGCCGCCCTCGGCGAGTCCGGTGCGGGCCTCGTCCACAGCAGTGCGAAGCATTGCGGCGTAGTTAAGCGGGGGTTTCATTGTCGACAGTTGGCGGGGCGCATGTATCGTTGGTCGTCACGATTTCCAAGCCACACCGATTTTCCGCGCTGCTCTCTGACGTTGTGCGGGTGAGTGAATAAAAAACCGTCATGGACAAAAGTTTTTCAGCAGCGAACTGACGCAACACTGCCGTTGACAAATCACGAAAAGCGGCAAGCCACTTTTTTGGCAAAAATACCTCAGGGAATGCCCGGCGATTTGTGAAACACCATATTTGGCGGGCTTCTCAGGCCGAAAAGTCCTGAAGAGCCTCGCCGATATTGGGGTTCCGCTATTTTATGCAGATAAAACTACGCAGCCAGCCGGATAGAAATACGCTTCTCTTCCACCGCGTGGCACGCCACCTGTCCGCCCTCCGGATGATCGATCAACAGCGGTCGCTCGATCTTGCAACGTTCGAACGCGTACGGGCAGCGTGGATGAAATGCGCAACCGGTCGGAGGGTCGAGGGGATTGGGTACTTCGCCTGCCACTGGCGTACGTTGCTTGCCGGTCATCTTCAAATCGGGAATGGCGGATTGCAACATCTGCGTATAGGGATGCAGTGGGCGCTGGAAAATGAGCCTGGTATCAGCCAGTTCCACAAGGCGACCAAGGTACATCACGCCGACGCGTGTGGAGATATGTGATACCACAGCGAGATTGTGCGAGATAAAAAGATAGGTAAGGCCAAATTCGCGTTGCAGGTCTTTCATCAAATTCAGAATTTGCGCCTGCACCGACACATCGAGCGCGGAGGTGGGCTCGTCGCAGACCAGAAATTCCGGGTTGGACGAGAGCGCACGGGCGATCGAAATACGCTGCCGCTGACCGCCGGAAAACTCATGCGGAAACTTTTCTGCGTCCAGCGGCGAGAGGCCGACCTGCGAGAGCAGTTCGTCTACACGCTTTTTGAGGGCAACGGGATCGGCAATCAGGTTATGCGAGAGAATTGGCTCCGCGACTATCTTTCCCACCCGCCAACGCGGATTCAGGCTCGCATACGGATCCTGAAAAATCATCTGAAAGCGCTTGCGCAGGTTTTGCAGCTCAACGCCATGGGCCTTTGCCATGTCAACACCGTCGAAAATGACCGAACCGCGCGAAGGCTTGTACAAACCACAGATGACCCGCGCAACGGTGGATTTTCCGCATCCGGATTCGCCCACGAGCGAGAGTGTTTCACCGCGATTGAGGGTGAAACTGATGCCATCGACCGCTTTGAGTATTTGTTCTGGTTGGCCTTCGATGATGCGGTTCAGCCAGGGCTTTGAAACATCAAAGTCGCGCGCGACGTCGCGCACTTCGAGGAGAATCCTGGAATCAGACATGGCTTGACTCCTTGCCAACACCGACAGGCGTTTGTGAGCCAGCCACAGGAAGATTGTTCGCGTGCAACCAGCATGCCGCTTGTGTTTTCCCGGCAGGTAGCAGTCCCGGTCGCTCGCGGCGGCAACGACCATCCGGCACATCGTTCACGCGCGTGCAACGCGGATTGAACGCACAGCCTTGCGGGATTGCGGTCAGACGCGGCATCGCGCCATCGATTTGCGTCAGGCGCTCAACTTCATCGCCCACACTGGGAATTGCACCCATCAGGCCCACCGTGTACGGGTGTTGCGGATGGTGGATCACCTCGGAAACAGGGCCGATTTCCGCGATGCGGCCTGCGTACATTACCGCCACGCGGTCTGCGGTTTCGGCAATCACACCCATATCGTGCGTGACCAGCATGATGGAGGTGCCGTGATCACGACAGAGCTTTTTCAGCAGCGTAATGATTTGCGCCTGTATGGAAACGTCCAGCGCCGTCGTCGGCTCATCGGCAATAATCAGCTTCGGTTGTGCGGCGAGCGCCAGCGAAATCACCACGCGTTGGCGCATGCCACCGGAAAACTGATGAGGGTAATGGTCGATGCGTTTCTCGGCCGCTGGTATACCGACCTCCACCAAAAGCTGGATCGCACGTTCGCGCGCTTCCGATCTGGATACGTTGAGGTGGGTTTCAATCGTCTCGGTGATCTGGCGACCGACCGTGTAGAGGGGGTTCAATGAGGTGAGCGGATCCTGGAAAATTGCGCCGATTTCGCGACCGCGAATTTTCCGCATTTCCTCGAACGGCAGGTTGTCGATGCGCCGGCCATTCAATAGAATTTCACCGCCCGCGATGCGGCCGGGCGGCTCCAGGAGGCCAATCACAGCAGCGCCGGTAAGCGATTTGCCGGCACCGGATTCACCGACCACACCGAGGACTTCACCGGGGGCAATTTCAAAGCTGATGTCGTCTACGGCTGTGAGCGTGCCGCGGCGCGTCGGGAATTCGATGCGCAGGTTTTTTACTTGCAAGAGAGGCGTTGTCATGGTTCCACCGCCTAGCGCAGTTTCGGATTGAGCGCGTCGCGCAACCAATCGCCAAGCAGGTTGATCGACAGCACCAACACGACCAATGCAATCCCCGGAAACATCGTTATCCACCATTCGCCGGAAAACAGGAAATCGTTGCCGATGCGGATCAACGTACCGAGTGAAGGCTGCGTAGGGGGTACGCCCACACCGAGGAACGACAGGGTAGCCTCGGTGAGGATTGCGGTGCCGACGTGCAGTGTGGCCAACACCAGCACCGGGCCGGTTACGTTGGGCAATACGTGCGAAAACATGATGGCCAACTTTGATCGGCCAATGACACGGGCGGCCTGTACGTATTCTTTGTTGCGCTCTACCAATGTTGAGCCGCGTACCGTGCGTGCGTACTGCACCCAACCGGAGGCGGCGATGGCAAATATCAATACGTACACCGCGATCTGGTCGTGATACTCCTTACCCACCACCGCACGCGCGACGCCATCGATCAGGAGCGCAATCAGGATGGCTGGAAAGGAGAGCTGGATATCGGCCACGCGCATGATAAACGCGTCGAGCTTGCCGCCGACATAACCGCTGATGAGCCCGAGCGAAATGCCGATCATCATCGACAGCATCACGGCGCAAATACTGACCAGCAGCGTAATGCGTGAGCCATGCATGATGGTCGAGAGTACATCGCGACCCTGGTCGTCGGTGCCGAACAGAAATTGCGTCTTGCCATTGGCAATCCACGAGGGTGGTGTGAACGCATCAAGCAAATTGATGGTTCGAAGGTCGAACGGATTGTGTGGCGCCAACCATGGTGCAAAGGCCGATCCAAGGACGTAAACCAGCGCGGTGATCGCGGCAACGATGACGAGTGGATTGCGTTTGAAGCTCCACCATACGTCACCATCGAAGAAACGCTTCATTGTGTCTTGCATATCAATGTCCCCCGCCAGAACGCTCGGCGCGCAAGCGCGGATCAACGACGTAATACAACATGTCAACAATAAAATTGATCGACACAAAAATAAGTCCAATCAGGCACAGGTATGCCGCCATCACGGGAATGTCGGCGAATTGCACGGCTTGAATAAACAACAAGCCCATGCCGGGCCACTGGAAAACGGTCTCGGTAATGATGGCGAAGGCGATAATGCCGCCCAGTTGCAGACCGGCGATGGTGAGTACAGGCACCAGCGTGTTTTTGAGTGCGTGGCCAAAATGCACCGCGTTGTTGGTCAGGCCGCGCGCGCGCGCGAACTTGATGTAGTCGGTACGCAGTACTTCCAGCATCTCTGAGCGTACCAGGCGCAGGATCAGCGTCATCTGAAACAGGCCCAAGGTTATCGAAGGCAGTATCAATGCTTTCAGGCCGCTCACCGTCAAAAAGCCGGTGGTCCATCCGCCGAGTGCGACGGTATCGCCACGCCCGAATGATGGCAGCCAGCCCAGCCACACCGCGAAAATCAGGATCAGGAAAATACCGATGAGAAAGGACGGTAGCGACACGCCGATGAGCGATATCGTCAGGATAAACTTGGATAGCCAGGAATCGCGCTTCAGCGCCGTATAAACCCCCATTGGAATGCCCACCAGGAGCGCTAACGAGGCCGCGATCATGGCAAGTTCCAGCGTAGCGGGCAAACGTTCGATCAACAATTGCGAAACCGGCCTGCCCAGACGCAGCGAAATGCCGAAGTTTCCTTGCAAGGCATTGCCGACAAATTTGGCAAACTGCAGGTAAAACGGCTGATCGAGGCCGAGACTCTTGCGCACCTCGTCGCGGTCCGCCGCAGTTGCCTCTGGCGGCAGCATCAGCGACACCGGGTCACCCACAAAATTGAACAGTGAGAAGGCGATAAAGCCGACCGCAACCATTACCAGTACTGCCTGGAGCAACCTTTGAATGAAAAATGCGAGCATGGCTGGTGCGCGGGGCTAGTTGAGTTTGAAGCGGAAAAAATAGGCCACGTTATTCGGGGTGAACACGGCATCGACGTTCTTGCGCATCGCCCATGGAACCAGCGGCTGATGCAACGAAATGACCGGAAGTTCTGCCGTGACAATCAGCAGGGCCTCACGAATCAGGTCATCGCGCTTTTTCAAATCGTTCTCCGTGCTGATCTGC
This sequence comes from Usitatibacteraceae bacterium, assembly GCA_046596005.1. Lineage (GTDB taxonomy): Bacteria > Pseudomonadota > Gammaproteobacteria > Burkholderiales > Usitatibacteraceae > UKL13-2. The sequence continues at coordinate 5,057 of JBKJMK010000407.1, forward strand.
GCAATCAACTTGTCCATTTTCGGATTGGAATAACGACCGTAATTGGAGTCGCCTTTGCCGGATGACTCACCACCATTGGTGTGCAGCAAGGCCTGCAAGGTGTAAAGTGAATCGAAAGTAGGCGTGCCCCAGCTTAATAAATACATACTGGTATCAAACTTCTGGATCTTCGGGAAATAATTTGTCTGTGGGACGATATTGGGCGTGGCGCGAATGCCGACTTGCGAAAGCATTGGTGGAATCGCCTGGCAGATGTCGGCTGCGGGTTGAACGTTGCCGCAATCCAGGGTAATGGAGAATCCGTTCGGATAGCCCGCCTCGGTGAGTAATTTCCTGGCTTTTTCACGGTCAAAGGCAAGACGCTTGTCGGCAACCTTGCTGTAACCGCGCACGTCCGGGGTCACCATCGTGCCGATCGGTACCGACAAATTGCGCATCACTTTCTCGTGTATCGCATCGATGTCGATGGCATGCGCAATTGCCTGACGCACGCGCACATCTTTGAGCGGGTTTTTGCCTTTCACATCACTGTAGAGCAACTCACTGCGCGATTGATCAAACGCCAGATACTGCACGCGCGCGTCGCGGCCTTCGATGACTTTCACGTTCGGATTCTGTTTCAAGCGCGCAATATCCTGTGGCGGCGGGTCGAGCACGAAATCGACTTCACCGGAAAGCAGCGCGGCAGCGCGCGTCGCGTTGGATTTCACGGGCAGCAAATCAACCTGCGTGAGGTTGCCTTTTTCCGGGCTATTCTTGTTCCACCAATCGGCGTTCGCCACCAACACGGTCTTGATGTCCGGCTGGCGAAGGGTCACTTTGAACGGCCCGGTACCATTGGTATTGCGCGAGGCAAAGGTATCTTCGCGATCCTTGTAGTTTTGCGGGTTCTCAGTCTTATTCTTGACCGCCCACTCTTTCGACATCACGCGGAAATTGAACAGGTGATTCAGCAATACCGGATTCGGTTCTTTCATGATCAGATCGACCGTGAGGGCGTCGATCTTTTTGGCGCTCGCCACGCCTTGGACGGCGGACTTCAGTTGCGACAATGGGTTGAGTGCACGTTCAACCGAGAACACGACGTCGTCAGCGGTGAAAGCCTCACCACCATGGAATTTCACGTTTGGACGCAGCTTGAACCGCCAGGTTTTCGGATCTGGTTGGCTCCATGACAGCGCCAACGCCGGCACCAGCTTGAAATTTTTATCGCGCATCACGAGGCTTTCATAGACTTGCGAAAGCACCCGATTTGTCACCACCAGGTTGGCAGAGTGCGGGTCAAGCGTTTGCGGGTCATCCTGGCTCGCGTAGCGGAGTGTCTTCGCCTCCACCGTGCCGATTATGCACGCCAACGATAACGCGCAAATAGCGGCGTTCACCGAAAATAGACAGTCAGATTTACATCGGTTCATGGGGTCATATCGGTTGTTCGAGACGTCTCCACAGTGGCAACTTCTGGTCGCAAGCGGGGGCAAGTTCATCAAAGTGTTCAGGAAATTTTAAACCCGGACATAAAATTACCCATCGAGTCGCCTCGACGGGCAGCGGCGAATTATAACTTTATTACCAATTGAAGTCAGGATTGGCGGTCCGCAGCATGAAGCCACCTGTTAAAAACGGATGGCAAACTCATAGCACTGGTGGGCATTGCGTGGCACTTTCGCCTGAAAAGCCGCGCCCAGTGGTGATCTGCTTTTTTTCGGCGTCGTTTCATTGGATATTAAACCGAAAAAAATACGGTACGCTGTTGGGCGGAAAGACTGCTGAAACGTTCCTGCGCATCGCCCACGGGATGATCGCCTGATGAAGCGGCAGCACCGGCAAATCAGTGCTCAGGATCAGCAGGGCCTCGCGAATCATTGGGTCGCGTTTTTGCCGGTCAGGTTCGACTCTGAATGCGTCGACCAGGCGATCAAGTCTGACCATGCCTTGTTCATAATGCGAAACCCAAACAAGTGATTCAACAGCACCGGGTTTGGTCCGCGCATGGTGAGGTCGACGGTCAGATCGTCAGTCTTTTTTGCTTTGCGACGCCTTGCACCGTTGACTTCATTTGGGTGGGTGCGGTGGCACCTGCTTCACCTTCAAAACCGATTCGTTACTTCATCATGACCGACATCGCATAAAGTCCGTTATCCGCGCGATGGGCTACGCTTACGCTTTTCTTCATTGCCCACGGGATCATCTGGTGGTGCAGCGGGATGTGGCCGACATCGGCCTGGTTAATCAACAGGGTTTCCCGGGTCAATTCAGCGCGCTTCTTGAAATCGATTTCGGTTTTCAGCTTTTCGATGGCCGCATCCGCCTTTGGATTCGAATAACCAGAATAATTGTTCGCGCCATCGGCACCTACGCCTTTGGTACGGATGATTTCCTGCAATGTGTAAAGCGAGTCGAAGGTCGGAACGCCCCATCCATACAGAAACATGCTGGTGTCGCTTTTTTGTATCTTGGGAAAATATGCGGCCTTGGGCATCGAGTTGAGCTTGATACGGATACCAATTTTGGACAGCATGCCCGCGATGGCGGTACATATTTTTTCGTCATTCTTGTAGCGGTCGTTCGGGCAATCGAAGGTGACGTCGAAGCCGCTGGAAAATCCCGCTTCCGCCATCAATTTTTTTGCCTTTTCGATATCGACTGCGGGCCGTTTTTCCAGATCCTTTGAATAGCCGCGCACTTGCGGCGCAATCATCGACATGGTTGGCAGCGAAAGTCCGCGCATCACCGTTTTGTGGATCGCCGGAACGTCGATGGTCAACAAGACCGCCTGACGTACGCGCAAATCCTTAAACGGATTTTTGCCTTTGCTGCCATAGAGCAACTCGTCGCGGCCCTGATCGAAGTTAACGAAGATGGTGCGATTTTCATTGCCCTCGACAACTTTCAGTTCCTTGTTCTCCTTGAGTTTGGCGATGTCCTGTACAGGCGGGTCGAGAATCAAATCCACCTCGCCCGACACCAGTGCGGCAACCCGCGTCGCATCGGACTTGATCGGCGTGTAGACAACTTCGTCCACATTGCCGCGCTTGCCCCACCAGTTCGAATTGGCCACAAACACGGTCTTCACGTCCGGCTCGCGTGTTTTCAGGATATAAGCACCGGTCCCATTGGCGTTGCGCACCGCCCAAGATTCTTCCTTGTTCTTGAAATCGGTCGGACGCAGCACGTTATATTTTGTCGCCCATGCCTTATTCATCATGCGCAGTTGGGTGAGTTGATCGAGCAGGGTCGGATTTGCGCCATTGCTGACGATATCAACGGTAAGGTTGTCGACTTTGCGAATCTCCTTGATGCCCTGAATGTAGGCCTTGTAGTCCGAGGTCTTGTCCATCGCTCGCTGGATCGAGAACACCACGTCGTCTGCCGTGAACGGTGCGGCATTGTGGAATGTCACTTTATCGCGCAGTTTGAAGCGCATGGTATTGATGTCCATCTGCTGCCAGGAAACGGCAAGGCAGGCTTCGAGCGCCATCTTTTCATCGCGTGTGACCAATGGCTCATAGACATGTCCATTCATCGGGTTGTTGAGACCTTCATTTTGCGAGTGTGGGTCCATGGTCAGAATGTCGCCGGCACTTGCCCAGCGGAACGTTTTGGCGTCGACCGTGGCGGAAAAAAGTGTAGCGATGGCGAGACCGGCAGCGGTCAGCGCGCGCCGGTTTGCGTTTAACTGCACGAAAAATTTCATTCGAGGCTCCGGTATTTATGTGGTGCGCGTGAAGATGGGTGCGAGCTGTCGAGTTTGCCGAACTCAGCGCTACAAGTCAACGCATGACTCCAGCTCGCGGGTGGTCCGGAAGACATCCCCGGTGACCGCGTAATCTTGAATCTGGCCAAAGAAAGCGGCCAATGCAACCGTCGTTGCAGAAGTGGTTCAAACGCGCCGCATGGCCTTCGCAATACACGGACAGAATGCCCGTATGCGCTGGGCGAACTTTGCATCGGCCGAGGCACTTCTGCGGCAACCCGCCGGGTAATCCACGTTTCGCGCTAATATTGAGAAAATCCGGCAACCTTTTGGCGTGCGTTTTTGGCTTTGTGCGCCTTCACCGTCACGATATTTATTTGGATAGGAAACTCATGACCACTATTGTCGTGGTAAAAAAAGATGGCGTGGCCGTCATCGCAGGAGATACGTTGACGACTTTCGGTTCAACGCGTCTGGCGAGCGTGCACGACGCGGCCCCTGAAAAATTGTTAAAGCACGGCGATACGTATTTTGGAATTGCCGGCAGTGCGGCCCATCAGCTGGTGCTCGATTCGCTGCTCCAAAAACATCCGGAATTCACATTTCACGGTCGCGCGGAAATTTACGAGAGCTTTCGCAAAATCCATCCGATACTGAAAGACGAAGCATTTCTGAATACGAAGGAAGAGGATGACGATCCCTATGAGTCATCCCAGCTCACCGCACTGGTGGTGAACTCCAGCGGAATCTTCGGTGTTTATTCGATGCGCGAAGTGTTCGAGTTTGACAAGTTCTGGTCGATCGGCTCGGGCCGGGATTTTGCGCTCGGTGCCATGTATGCCGTTTTCAAGGACAAAATGAACGCCCGGGAAATTGCCAAGATCGGCGTACTCGCAGGTGCAGAGTACGACACAGGCACGGCGCTGCCGATGAATATCGCGTCAGTGAAATTGAATGGCAAGGCGCGCTGACGCTACGTGAGCAAAAACGAAGTTGGTTATCCGGCAGTGCGGCTTGATAAGTGGCTCTGGGCCGCGCGCTTTTTCAAGACGCGTCAACTCGCCGTAGACGCTATTGCCGCAGGCCGCGTCGAAGTTAATGGCGACCGTGTAAAGCCCGCGAGAACAATCAAGCCGGGAGACCAATTACTACTGCGCAAGCCACCAGTGGAGTATCGTTTGGTTGTCAGTGCGGTTGCTGAAAAACGCGGTTCCGCGACGATCGCCAGAGCGCTGTTTGTAGAGTCTTCCGAGAGTATCGCCGCGCGCGAAAGGCTTGTTGCCGAATTACGCGAAATGCCGCCACCGTTATTTCGGGGCCGACCGACCAAGAAAGACCGCCGCACGATGGAACAATGGCAGCGCAATGCGGAAAAATTTAATGAAGCCGATGGTTAAGGCGATCGGGACCGCTCACATTCACCACTTTCGCACGTTGTTCCGGTGGACATCGGTCGTGTTGCTTGTGCTTCAACTTGGTACCGCGAATGCAATTGACTACCGCATTGATCCGCAAGAGACAATCGCGGGTTTTGAGGTCTGGATGCTTGGTGTCGTCCCGATTCGCGGTCACTTCATGCACACCACGGGCGCGATGCGCTTTGATCCGGCAAGCCAGGTGGGGCAAATTGAAGTCTTGATCGACACCACCAGCGTCGAGACCAACTCGGCACGCGCGACGGCGGCAACACGTGGCCCCGGCTTCTTCAATATCGAACGCTATCCGCGTATGGAGTTCAAATCATCGCGTTTCGTTTTTGAAGCTCACCGTCTCCGTAGCATCGAAGGCCTGCTGACGCTGACGGGCATCACGCAGCCGGTGACACTTGCCATCAATCACGCGACATGCAAGGCAGCCATCGCGCGCGAGCGGTCAGTCTGCCGCGCCGACGCAGTAGTGACCATTAAACGCTCCACGTTCGGTATGAAGGCTTGGCCGCACTCGGTCAGCGACAATGTGACGATCCGAATCTCGCTGGTGGCATTTGCGGAAAGTGATGAAGCCACCGCGCCACCGGTACCGGTCACATCGCCTGACGATCCGAGAAAGCGGCTGTAGCTGACTCAAGGCCAAAATGAATTCTGGCTTGGCATTGGACATAGCCGGCACCACAAGTGAATATTATTTTTTCATGAACATTGCAAGCGCATCTTCTACAATGTAGTGGGTGGCTGGCATCTCGCCATTTGGTGTGATGTGATTGATGAGATCTGGAAAGATCTGCGCGAGTCCGCCCGCAGCGTCGCCTTGCGACATGCCTAGTTGGCTGGCGATCTGCCTAATTTTGTCCGAACCTAGAATTTGCAACAGTTGATCGCCGCTGACAGGAAGGTTTTCGCCGGTTCCCACCCATGAGTCCGTGATATGAGCAAGGCCGCCCTTTTCAAATGCGCTGATGATCCCGCCTAAACCACCCACGCTATCCAACGTGCCACCGCCACCTTTGTTGGCCAGCATCTGCATGGCAATTTGTAGAAGCGGGTTGTTGCCACCATTGCCACTGCCCATCAAGCTGCCGAGTAGTCCATCCAGCATTCCCATTGCTATCTCCGCCGTGTGTAAAAAACTACTTTACGGTAAATGTGTAACCAAGATTACGAACTTCGGTTTGCATTTGTCGCATCGCTACGGGCACGACAACGGGGTCACCGCGTATCGACAGTTCAATGACCCTGCCATTGGGTAAATTTTGCGGCAGGCTGGAGAGCTTGGTGTTGGGATAACCGGCTACGATACGATTCATGGCATCGATCAGATTGCTTTCACCGGCCTCAAAAATAACGATGATTTCCTCAGCGAATGCAACTTGATTAAACAAGTGCGGGTATTTTGAATCCAGCACCCATTCCATCATCGGCCATGCCATTTCCGGAAAGCCAGGCAGGAAATGGTGATCAAAGCAGGAGAAAGCAGCGATCTGGTTATACGGGTTCGGAATGATGCTGGCGCCGACCGGAAACTCCGCCATCCTTACGCGGTTCGGCGTAAGTTCAAAGTCGGTCTTTGCCGCCATCGCTGCCAACGCCTCCGGATGTACGTACAATGCAACACCCAACGCGGCCGCCGCGCATTGCCGCGTGTAGTCGTCCGGTGTGGCGCCGATACCGCCGAAACAGAATACGATGTGATCAGTAGCCAACGTTTGCTTTAATGTAGCGACGATCCGCTCAGGGTCGTCACCCAGATATTGTGCATAGGCAAGATCGAGACCGCGCTCCTTTAGCATGGTGATCGCTTTTGACAAATGCTTGTCCTGGCGCTTGCCAGATAGTATTTCGTCACCGATGATGATTGCTGCAAAAGTTTGCATGGAGGCTTGAACGGGGGCAGGGGAGTGGGAATATGTTACCAACGACCATGCCAATGTTACCTTGTTGAAATGCGCATCGGTCCGCATGCAATGCACTTTATTGCGCAGGTGGGTTGCCTAGCGTGGGAACGCCTCCAGAAACGCTGCCACAAATGGCGAACGATGAACCGCCGCCTCGTCAAGTCCGTTGTCCCACTTTAGCCCTTCGCTGTTGGCCAGCAGGATGAGGGTGAGTCGACGGTTGGGTGCCTTAAGATAGAGCGCCGAATACGCGCCCTCCCATAGGCCTGAATGCCATAGCAGCCGTTCGCCACCAAATTCCTGGACATACCAGCCGAGCCCATAGGGCAACACAGCGCCCGAGGGTGCCACCCCTGCCGTCCACATGGCATGTTGGGACGCCGGTGAAAGTAGCCGGCCTTCGCTGAGTGCGATGTCAAACCGCGCTAAATCCATCGCCGTCGAAATCACGCCGCCGGCGGCGCCGTCACCCTGGGCCGGCGGGGGATCGGCAGCGATGAAGCGCCCGCTGCTATTGACTTGGTAAGGCGTCGCGAGCTGGCTTGCCATTGCAGACGGTAAGCGGAGTTGTCGATGGATACGCGCTGAGTGCATCATGCCTGCGGGTGAAAAAACGTCGGCGGTCGTCAACGCCGAAAACGTCCTGCCGCTCACATGTGCCATTGGGCGTGAGGCCCCACGAATAGGACGCAGGATTATAGAGAAAGCGCGTTCCCGGTACGCCGTTCATTTGCATCGATAGCATGTGCCGAAGCGTCACTGGATATTGGGCGCATCCGTAGTCACGAAAGAAAACGCCACCTGACGTCAACACACTGTTGCAAAACTCCGTGAAACCCTCATAGTTGGTCAGCGACCGATCCAGATCGAGCAAGTTGCGTTCCACCAGACGCAACGCAACAACGGCAGAGATCGGTTTCGTCACCGAAGCGATATTGAAAAGTGTCTCTGGCGTAACCGGCACGGCGCGCTCCAGATTGGCATAGCCAAAACCACGCGACAGGATGACCGTCGTGTCACGCAGCAGCACCACCGCCAAGCCTGGAATGCGCAATGTTTCACGAAGCGTGTCGAACCGTTCCGCCAGATCCGTCGCAGTCTCTTGATCGGTTAAAGTCGCAGATGGAGGCGCGACACCTGGTAGCGGCCAATGCGCGCATGCGGACAATAAGGCGACGCTGGCGAGGTTGCTGATCGCAATGGTCAAGCGCATCAATAAACCCCTCGATTCACTCGGTGTGAGAACGGTTGATTTGTAAAACTCATTACCGCTACTGAAGCATCACAGCCATTTTCTGGTGGATCAGGTTGATTCCCTTGAGCGGTCGGAGCATTACCTTGAACTCTACAATTCTTCCGTCGTCGTTCCACTTGATCATGTCAACGCCATTCACCGTGACGCCATCTATCTCCACCAGGAACTCCAGCACAGCATCGCAATTGCTCACGACCTGGCGTACATAGCGAAATGAGTCGTTAAAGAAAACGCTAAAAGCAGCGGTCAAATAACGCTGCGCGATCGCCTTGCCGATTTGCGGTGTGTGAATAATTGGAGAATGAAATATCACTTCGTCGGCAAGAATCGAGGCGAGGCCGCCAACATCCCGGTTCGTAACCAGCCGGTGCCATGTGGCGATGGTGTTGAGGGACATGGTTTTTTCCGGGTTGATTTGAGGTGGGTTTGAATTATTCAAGGCGCTTCCGACAGGATCAGAGGCTCCCCGGGGTTTGACCAAAAAACTACAAATAGTCGGCTAGCGAATTCGACAACCTGGTAAGCACCGGGATCGGTTTGTCGTTTACAAACCGATCACCAATTAGTTTCAGGAATACCGCATCACGACTAATTCGCAGCCGCGTTCACATCGATCAATTCCACATCAAATATCAATGTCGCATTCGGCGGAATGACGCCGCCAGCGCCGCGTTCACCGTAGCCGTACTGCGGCGGAATAATGAGCGTACGTTTGCCTTTGACTTTCATACCCACCACGCCTTCATCCCAACCTCGGATGACGCGTTTTCCACCAAGCGGAAAGACAAACGGCTGCCCGCGATCAACCGAGCTATCAAATTTTTTGCCCTTGCCGCCGGGCTGGGTGGCATCGTACATCCAGCCGGTGTAATGGACCGAAACAGGCGCGCCTGCTTCGGCTGTTTTCCCGGTTCCTGTGATCTGATCGATCAGGATCAGGTCGTTCGTCGTTGCAGGCAATGGCGCTTTGGGGCTCAAGCGCAACGGTGCAGCCGCCGCGGGGGGCAATGGCGCGCTGATCGCGGGCAGCGCCGTGGTGGTGGCAGTGGCCTGTCCGGATGCATCTGTTGCGATGATATTGATAATCTCGATATCAAATAGCAGGTTTGAGTTGGCCGGAATTTTTGGGCGCTCACGTTCGCCGTACGCAAGGCTGGCTGGAATGATCAGCGTACGCTTACCGTTGACGCGCATGCCGACTACGCCCTGATCCCAGCCCTTGATGACTTTTCCCACGCCAACAATGAAGCTGAAAGGTGCGACCCTGGTACGCGATGAATCGAATTGCGCGCCTTTTCCATCCGGCTTTGCGGGATCGTAGAGCCAGCCGGTGTAATGGACCAGCGTAGGGCTGCCATTTGCAACGACGGCTGCGCTTGGGTCGCCAGCTTCGCGATCAATGATGGTCAATTGCGTGAGGTTTGCTGGCAATGGCTGGCTAGGTGCGAGTCGCAATGGCGCTGCGTTGGCGACAGGCAGGGGTGCCGCAGTTGCGGCGACTGCCACAGGCTTGGTGCCCACTGGTGCCTCAACAGATTTTTGAGCTGGTTTCGCGGGCTCTGATGCCGCGCAAGCGTTGAGTGCAACGATTGCCAATGTGGTGAAGAGTGAAGCATTTTTCATGAGATTTCCAGGTGATGTTGTGTTTGGCTTACTTACCTCTGGCAATACCCTCTCGACGCGGGTCAGCGCCACCCTGCCAGCCATGTGAAGTGCGCATGATGCCATGTAAACCACTGGTCAGATCAATTGCGCGCACCTCGTGACCCATAGACGCCAACGGCCCCAGCAAGTTCTCGACAGACGTGCCTTTCTCGATTTCGGTCGGGCCATTGCGGCTGCCGAAATTGGCAAGCGAAATAGCCGATTGGATGTCCATGCCCCAATCGATTGTGGCGACCAGTGTTTTGGCCACAAAATTTATGATTGACGAACCGCCAGGGCTGCCGATAACCATGTGCAACTTATCCTGTTGATCGAACACCAGCGTCGGCGACATTGCGCTGCGCGGGCGCTTGCCAGGGTACACAGCATTGGCGACCGGTAGACCGTTAGCGACAGGAACCATCGAGAAATCGGTAAGCTGATTGTTGAGCAGGAAGCCATGCACGAAAATCCGGCTGCCGAATCGGGATTCGATAGAGGTCGTCATGCTGATGGCGTTGCCGTCCTTATCGACGATCGAGATATGACTGGTGGCAGGAAACTCCAGCGTGTCGCCATCGGCCAACTTCACGTTTTGTCCGTGAGGCAAACCGGGGGCGGCGCGTCCCATGGATTTTTCTGGCCGTATAAGTTCGCTGCGCTGCCGGTTGTAGCCGGGTGCAATCAATCCTGCCAGTGGCACGGGTGTGAAACGGTCATCGCCCACAAAGCGATCCCGGTCGGCATACGCGAGCCGGCCAGCCTCAGAAAAAAGATGTACCGCCTCGCTTGAACCCGGACGCACCGCCTTCATGTCGAAGCGTTCCAATGACGCCAGAATTTGCAGTATCGCGATGCCGCCTGACGACGGCGGCGGCATACCGCAAAGTTTGAACCCACGATATTTCCCGCAAACCGGCGTCACGGTGCGGGCGCGATAGGCGAGCAAATCCTGCTCGGAGAGGCTGCCCGGATTGGTGGCGTGTGAGTGCACGGCGGCGACCATGTCCCGCGCAACTTCGCCTTGATAGAATGCGTTGGGGCCTTCCTTCGCGATGCGCTTGAGTACTGCGGCAAAATCAGGATTTTGCAGAATCGCACCGACCGGTTTTGGCTTACCATCCGGCAAGTAGAAATAGGCGCGGGCCTTCGGGTCGTTTGCAAGCACAGTATCGTTGGCAATATGCAGTTGCACCCGCGGCGACAGTGCGAAGCCCTTTTCGGCCAGTGTGATGGCGGGTTCGAACAGGCTGGCCCAAGCCAACTTTCCATGACGGGCGTGCGCGATTTCCAACACCCTTAGCAATCCCGGCACCCCCACCGAGCGGCCACCAATCACCGCGTCGGCGAATCGCATCGGTTTGCCATCCTTGCCGATAAAAAGTAGCGGCGTGGCGGCCATTGGCGCTTCTTCGCGACCATCATAGGCGCTGACCGCGTTTTTCTTCGCGTCGAAGTGCATCAAAAATGCACCGCCGCCAATGCCGGATGCCTGCGCTTCGACCAGATTCAATACCATCTGAACGGCAATGGCAGCGTCCGTTGCGCTGCCGCCCCTGCCGAGTATTTTTAATCCTGCGTCGACCGCTAATGGATGTGCAGCGACCACCATGTAACTCTTGGCCGTGACCGCTTTCTTTTCGGTGTAGCCGGATGGCAACTCCGGCGCCAATGTGACATCCGCTATGCGCTGTGCAATTGCCCCCTGCGCAACCAACGCTGCGGCAATGGCTGCGGCAATTGCGTAGAGGCGGAAAAATTGCGCAGGTGTCTTTTGAAATTCACCGCCGCTCGCGTCAGGAACGCTCGCTACCGCACACTTGCTGCTTTTATATAGGAGATAGCGGCAAACGTTGGCAAGCTTCCCAGTGCTTTCGCGTTGCATGCGATATTTTCATCTTCCCCTGAACATCACACATTCAGGCAAAGATATTTAATCTCAAGGTAGTCCTCAATTCCGTACTTCGAGCCCTCTCGTCCAAGTCCGGATTGTTTCACCCCGCCGAACGGCGCAACTTCGCTTGAAAGTATGCCGGTATTGATCGCGACCATGCCGGATTCGAGCGCTTCGCCAACACGAAACACGCGGCCGACATCACGCGCGAAGAAGTACGAGGCCAGACCGAACTCGCTGTCGTTGGCCAATGCAATGGCTTCAGCTTCCGTGTTGAATTTGATCAGCGGCGCGACCGGGCCAAACGTTTCCTCTTTCGATACCTTCGCTGACATCGGTACGCCGGTCAACAAGGTTGGTTCAAAGAAGCGGCCGCCCAGCGCATGACGTTTGCCGCCGATCAATACCTTCGCACCCTTGGCGACGGCATCGCTCACATGCGCTTCAACTTTGGCAAGTCCCTGCTCGTCGATCAAGGGGCCCACATTCACACCGGTGTCGGTGCCACGGCCAACTTTCAGGCTGGCCAGGCGGGCAGCGAATTTTTCCGCGAACACGTCATACACACTCGCCTGCACATAGATGCGATTGGCGGTGACGCAGGTTTGCCCGGCATTGCGAAATTTGCATTGCATGAGTCCGTCTGCAGCCGCATCAAGATCAGCGTCGTCGAAAACGATGAAAGGAGCGTTGCCGCCCAATTCGAGCGAAAGTTTTTTGATGGTGTCAGCACTTTGACGCATCAGCAGCCGGCCAATTTCGGTTGAGCCTGTGAACGAAAGTTTGCGCACAACCGGGTTTGCGCACAGCTCTTGGCCAATCGCCGGCGCTGACGAGGCATCACCGGTGATGACGTTGAACACACCTTTTGGAATACCGGCACGATGCGCCAGCTCGGCCATCGCGAGCGCGGAGAAGGGTGTTTGTTCGGCGGGTTTCAATACCATTGTGCAGCCGGCTGCCAGCGCAGGCGCGGCTTTGCGGGTGATCATGGCATTGGGAAAATTCCACGGCGTAATCGCAGCCGTCACCCCGATCGGTTGCTTGATCACGATGAGGCGCTTATCGGCCATGTGCGGCGGAATTACATCGCCGTAAATGCGTTTGCCTTCCTCGGCGAACCATTCGATGAACGACGCACCATACATGATCTCGCCCTTGGCCTCGGCCAGCGGCTTGCCCTGCTCGGTGGTGAGAATAACGGCAAGGTCGTCTGCATTCAATAGCATCAGATCAAACCATCTGCGCAGCAGCGCCGAGCGCTGCTTTGCGGTCATTGCGCGCCACGCCGGTAACGCCGCGTTGGCGGCCTCTATCGCGCGCCGTGTTTCTGCGGCGCCACAGTCTGGCACGCTACCCACGACGCTACTATCGGCCGGATTATCCACGTTAAAACGCAGTCCCGAATCCGCGTCGATCCATTCGCCGTTCAGGTAGCTTTGGGTGCGGAACAGGGTTGGGTCCTGTAGCGGGGGGAATTTCAGTTCATTCGGGGCATTCATGGCTGACTCCAGAAACGAGAAACATGGGCAAAAAGTATAGCGCGGCGGCGGCGCTGGGTTATTTAAGACCCCCGGCCTGCAACCACGCATTGCGACGCGCCTTCGCGTCGATGGGCGTGTCTTGCATGGTCAACGAACAAGTTTGCGCGGGCAGCGCCTGCAGCGTTACCTGAAACGACATCAGTTCGTCGCGGCGGAACGCGGTCAGGGCGACGCTGGTGCCGACCGGGTAGGTTCGCAGACACTTATCGAGGCTCAACGCTGAAACACGCAACCCGTCGACGGCGATCACAGTGTCGCCGGCCGAAAGTCCGGCCAGTTGCGCGGCACCGCCTGCAAAGACTTGCGTGAGTTTTGCTTCATTGTTTGACTCAGCACCGATTTTTGCTCCCATCGTCGAAGGCACAGGATCTTCATCCTTCACTTTTCCGGGAATTTTCCAGGCAATGTCAATGGCCACCGTACTCAACAGCGCCGCCAGATCAATGTCTTCGGTTCCGTACACGGCAGACTGGAAAAAATCTTTCAGGTCGAGCCCGGTAATTTTTTCAGCGATCAACTCCACGCCACCCTCAGGTACACCGATGCCGGTACAACCGTAGGTGATCCACAGGGCGCGCATGACGTCGTCAAGCGATTTCATCCCTTGCGCACGTTGGGTGCGGTGGCGGATCGTGAGGTCAAGCGCCAAGCCAATCATTGCGCCTTTTTGATAATAGCTGACGATTGCATTGGGCGAATTCTCATCCTGACGATAGTATTTGACCCAGGCATCAAAACTGGATTCCGCAACGCTCTGCCTGGTACGCCCCGACTGCGACATTACCCGGCCAATGGTTTCTGCAATGAGTTCGAGATAAACGAGTGGCTCGATCAATCCGGTGCGGACAAGGACGAGGTCATCGTAGTAGCTGGTGAATCCCTCGAAGAACCAAAGCTGACGGGTGTAATTCTCACAGGTTAGGTCGTATGGAAAAAATGCAGCGGGTTTGATACGCTTTACATTCCAGGTGTGAAAATACTCGTGCGACGCGAGCCCCAGAAAGCGCCGATATCCGCTGCTGATTTTCTTCTCCAGCACGGAAGGCAAGTCATCACGGTTGCAAATGAGCGCCGTTGAGGCGCGATGCTCGAGGCCGCCGTAACCATCGCCGACGGCCATGATCAGAAACCAGTATTGCTGCATCGGAGCGGTCGCGGTTTCTGGTTCAAACAGCCGTATCTGGTATTCACAAATCTTTTTGAGATCCGCGCAAAGTCGCGCCATATCCGCGCGGTGCTTGCCGGTAATGGCGATATGGTGGGTGACGCCACAGGCATCAAATGTGGCGTAGGTGAACGCGCCCATCTCGACCGGGTGGTCGATTAATTCATCGTAATTGCTTGCACTGAAGGTGCCGAATTGCCTGGGGGACACTGTTGACACACTAGCACTGGCGGTGCTCTCCAGCTTGTTTTGCCCTGCGGGCGTCGCCAATGCTGGTGTTTGGCTTAACGACGTCGCAATCTGCCAGCCATTAAATCGCGCTCCGGCGGGCCGCGAAATTTCCACTTCGCACGGCGCATTCTCGCGACCTGCCGCCATCAGGAAAACACTGCTGCCGTTGAAGAAACCGTGTATTTCATCCAGATGGGCGGCACGCACACTCAGGTCCCACGCGTAAACCTCATAGATTAGCGTGATGGGCGCATCCACCGGCGCGCACAACCATGTTGCCTTGTCGATTTTCTCGCAGGCGAGGGCACGGCCACCGGATTCCGCGCGCAATGTGATGATATGTCGTGCAAATTCCCGAATCAGGTAACTGCCTGGAACCCACGTCGGCAACATGAATCGCTGACCGGCAGGATCTGGATCGCTGACAGTAACGGTGACCTTGAAGGTATGCGCAGCAGGGTCGCTGGCGACGATGGTGTAGCGGACGGGGGAACCCATATCAGTCGAATATTTGGAAAAACGTATTATAGGCGGCGGTATCGTTTATGATTTCACGATGGTCAATTTTCCTTCACAGCGGGAGCACTCATGAAAAACGTTTTTTCAGCGACAGCACTGGCACTTGTGATCGGTGTCGCGTTCGGCAGCGCAGACGTACAAAGCAAGACCCTGCGCTGGGCAAGTCAGGGTGATGCGGCGACCAACGATCCGCACGCGCAAAACGAATCGTTCACCAATCAATTCAATGGCCAGATATACGAGCAGCTTTTGTCCCGTGACAAAACCATGAAGCTGATTCCAAATCTCGCCACGACCTGGAAGCAGACATCCGCGACCACCTGGATATTCACATTGAGGAAAGGCGTGAAATGGCATGACGGCTCGAATTTCACGGCCGACGATGTAATTTTTTCCATCCTGCGGTCCCAGCAACCGACGTCGAACATGAAAGTCTACGGAAACGCCCTCGGTGTGCCGAAGAAACTGGATGACTTCACGATCGAGCTGACGACGCCGGTGCCGAATCCGGTGCTCCCTGACATGGTCGGCAGCGGCAATATTTTTATCATGAACAAGGCGTGGGCAGAAAAAAACAAGGTGACCAAACCGCAGGATTTTCAAAACAAGGAAGAAACCTATTCAGTGCGCAATGCCATGGGCACAGGCCCGTTCATGCTGGTTACCCGCGAACCGGATGTGAAAACAGTGCTCAAGAAAAATCCAGACTGGTGGGGAATAAAAGAGGGCAAGTTTGAGGGTAATGTCGATGAAATTGTTTATCGTCCGATCAAGGCGGCGGGCACCCGTGTCGCGGCGCTGTTATCGGGTGAAGTTGATTTCATCCTCGATCCGCCGGTGCAGGATATCGAGAAGCTGAAACGGGAGAAGAATTTAAAGGTCTGGGAAGGCAGGGAAAATCGCATCATTTTCATCGGTATGGACCAGGCGCGCGATGAGTTGCTTTATTCAGACGTGAAGGGCAAGAACCCATTCAAGGACAAGCGGGTTCGCCAGGCGTTGTATCAGGCGGTCGATGTGAATGCATTGAAGGTGTCGGTCATGCGCGGCCTGTCGGTGCCGACTGCGATCAACCTGTCTGCGCCTAAAGCTGCAGGCATTCCTGATTCGATGGACAAACGTTATCCGCTCGATCCCGCCGCCGCCAAAAAATTACTTGCCGAGGCCGGTTATCCGAATGGCTTTACGGTAACGCTGGATTGTCCGAATGATCGTTACGTGAACGACGAAAAAATCTGCGTTGCCTTGGCGGGAATGTGGTCAAAAGTCGGTGTGACAGTGAAGGTGGCGGCAATTCCGAAAGCAAACTATTTCCCCAAGGTGCAGAAACTCGATACCAGCATGTATATGCTCGGCTGGGGCGGCGCAACCACCGACGCGATCTTCACGCTCAAACCAGTCCTGCATAGCCGCAACGACAAGGGTGCCGGCGAATACAACTGGGGCAATTACAAGATCGCGGCCTTCGATGATCTGATCGATAAAGCCGAAGCTGAAACCGACGCGAAGGCACGCCAGGCCATGATCATCAAGGCGATGCAGATGCACCATGACGAGGTGTTGCACATCCCGCTGCATTTGCAAGTCATCCCGTGGGCTTCCAGCGCCGGCGTGACGGTCGTACATCGTCCTGATAACTGGCTGGAAACGACTTGGGTGAAGATGAAATAGCGCCGACGCGGCGTTCCTGCAATTGAAAACCGCAAGGCCGACGTTTTGTCGGCTTTGCTATTTTTGGTTATATGGCCTGGTTTAAGTATCGAATATCAACTTGGGAGCGTGTGATGAACATTCGCGTTTTAGTTGTTTGCTTGGCAATTTTCTGTTCGTCGATAGCGGACGCAAAAAATTTCCGCTGGTCCACGCAGGGTGACGCCGCGACGCTCGATCCGCATAGCCAAAACGAGACGTTCAATAACGGCATTAACGGTCTGGTCTACGAATACCTTGTGACGCGCGACCGGCAAACGTTTTCAAAATTTGTACCAGGCCTGGCGATCTCATGGACCAACACCGGCCCGCTCACCTGGGTGTTCAAGCTGCGCCAAGGCGTCAAGTTCCATGATGGCACCCCGTTCACCGCCGATGATGTGGTGTTTTCCTTTAATCGCGCCCGTGAGTCAACAGTGACATTCCGCTTGTACTCGACGCAATCCGGGATCGCAAAAAAGATCGATGACTACACGGTCGAATTCACAACCGCCGTCCCGAATCCGGTGATGATCGACACGATCGGCAACATCATGATCATGAGCAAAACGTGGTCGGAGAAAAACGGCGTCGTAAAGCCGCTTGATTACGTGAAGAAAGAAGAGTCTTTCGCCACCCGCAATGCCATGGGCACGGGACCATATCGGCTGGTCGCGTGGGAGCAGGGCGTGAAAATCCTCCACAAGAAAAACCCCGACTGGTGGGGCATCAAAGCCGGGCTCTACACCGGCAATATCGAAACCATCGACTATCGCCCCATTACGAATGCCGCGACGCGCATGGCTGCGCTGAAGTCCGGTGAACTTGATTTCGTGCTCGATCCGTCGGTGCAGGATGTACTGCGTTTGCGCAATGACGCTGACCTAAAGATCTGGGAGGGCCAGGAGCAGCGGCTGATTTACCTTGGCACCGATCAAGCAAGGGAAGAACTGCTGTATTCGGATGTGAAGGGAAAGAATCCGTTCAAGGACAAACGTGTTCGCATGGCCATGTATCAGGCAATTGATATCGGTGCGCTCAAAACCTCCGTGATGCGCGGGCTATCCATTCCAACCGGTATCTCGTTACCTGCGGGCACGGCGGCTGGCGTACCTGCCGAGATGGATCGTCGCCATCCATACGATCCGGCGAAAGCGAAGAAACTGCTTGCCGAGGCGGGCTACCCCAATGGTTTCGGTTTTACGTTGCATTGCCCCAATGACCGCTACGTGAACGATGAAAAAATCTGCGTGGCCGTGGCCGCAATGTGGGCGCGCGTCGGGCTCAATGTACGGGTTGAGACGATGACCAAGGCGAATTTTTTCCCCAAGGTACAAAAGCGCGACACCAGCGCGTTCCTGGCTGGTTGGGGTGGCGGCGCGACGGATGCAATGTTCATCCTGAAACCGGTGATGCATAGCCGCGATGGCAAAGGCGCCGGTGACTCCAATTACGGCGACGCCAAAATCGAAGAGCTGGACACGCTGATCGACAAAGCCGAAGGCGAGATGAATCTCAAAGAGCGGCAGACGATGATTGATCGTGCCACCAAGCTGATACATGACGAGGTGCACGTGATCCCGTTGCACCGCCAGATGATTCCGTGGGCCTCACGCAAAAACGTGACGGTGCTGCATCGGCCGAATAATCTGCTTGATTTGCATTGGGTGACGATACGGTAATCCAATGGCGGGTGAGTTTGGGCGACGCGCGCGCAAAGACTTTTGCACAGGCCCTTAAGTGCCATCCAGCCGTGCTCGTATTCCCCGGCTGGGAAGTTACCCGTGAGCATGCCGCATAACACGGTGGTCGAGCGGACCGGCCAACAATGGTCGGCTGCTCACCTTGGTCGTTAATGTCCGCTTTGTACAGATCCGGGCGTCTGCAATGGGCCGAATCAGACATTCATGAACAGGCCAATCACACATTCAACCTGTCAGGCAAGCCAGTTCGCTGCAAACCACGTCCATCCAAATGCCAACGCCAAATAGCGCGCACATTTGCCGACTGCCAGCATCAATAACACGAGCCACGCATTGATGCGCAACCAGCCAGCAGCGACACACAGAGCGTCGCCAATCAACGGGACCCACGACAGTAACAACACCCACACACCGTGGCTTTTTAGCCATGCGAGTACCCTGCCCTCGACTTTGTTGGCAAAGATGCGGCCGATGGCGTAGGAAGTCAACCCGCCGAGCGTGTTGCCGATGGTGGCAACGACGATGGGTTGCCAAAATAAATTCGGGAACTTGGCGAGCACGGCAAACAGCACGATCTCGGAACTGCCGGGCAGGATGGTGGCGGAAAGAAACGCGGACGTCGCGAGACCCCAAAGGCTTTGCGCGGATGAGAAATCAAACATGGGGCAACGTTTTTGAGGGCATCCAAAAAATTCCGTCATTCCAGCAAAGGCTGGAATCCAGACCTTCCAAATAGTTGATTAATGGGTGAGCGAAGTTGAATCAATGATTGAGCGCACTGGTGGTTCGACGGGCATTTGCCCGCAGCATCAGGTTCTGGCGTTCGGCAGCGTCGCACATGCGCGACGAAACCCTGCCTCACGTACCACCAACAGCGGCAAATTAAAATTTGAAGAACACAAGCACTGGCGGGCCTCTCGGAGCATAAGTGTCACGAAACACTGACCAATCCTAGAGTTTTACCAGTTTGTCCTCGGCAATCGTCGCATTCGCCGCGATATCCGGTCGCCGCTTCAATTGCACATAATGCGGTGTGAAATCCGGCGCGGTGGCGTCGAATAATTCCTGGAAACTGTCGATCACGAAGTACGTTTCCTGAAAGGTATCGATCTTGTATTTGGATTGCATCACGCGTAACAGGTCGAACTTGATGCGGTTCGGTTTCGGGCTCTGGATGCAATAAGGCAATTCGCCTGCCGACGACAACGTGCCCGCGCCGTAGGTGCGCAAGCCTTTTGGCGTGCGTATCAGCCCGAATTCCACCGTGTACCAATAAAGTCGGGCGAGATAATCCAGCGCGTCGAGGCCCTTGGCTTTTACACCGCCCTTGCCGTACGCCTCAAGGTAATCCGCAAAAACTTTATTGAACAGCATCGGTACATGGCCGAAGAAGTCGTGAAAAATATCCGGCTCGACAATGTATTCAAACTCCTCGGGTTTTCGCAGCCACACGGAAACCGGGAAGCGGCGGTTGGCCAGGTGTGTGAAAAATACGTCGTCCGGCACCAGGCCGGGTACCGCGACCAGCGTCCAGCGCGTGGCGGGAAAGAGCTTCGCGTTGATCTCGTCGAAATGCGGAATGCCGTTGCCGAAGTTGAGCACACCAAGAATGTCGATGAACTCATCACAAGCGAACGACGGCACCAGTGCCGACTGGCGTGCATACAGCCGTTTCCACAGGTCCTGCTCGGTGAGCGAGTACCGCGAGTAATCCTGTTCGACCGTGTAATCAGGCCGCATTTGTGAATAGTCGCCACGCAGCGCATGATCGGTTTGACCGGCCACTATTTGGTTCCAGCCTTGACCAGCCGATTTTTGATCGAACCAAAAATTGTCTCGCCGTGATGATCGAACATATCGATTTCGATCTCGTCGCCGAACTTCAGGAATTCTTCTTTTGCCGCGCCAAGTTCGACTTGTTCGACCAGCCGTTTCTCCATGATGCAGGCGTAGCCGGTCGTCTTATCGTGGTTCGAAACTGTGCCGGAGCCGATCAGTGCGCCCGCCATCAGCGGACGCGTTTTGGCTGCGTGTGCAATCAGGTCGTACAGTGAAAAAGTCATGTCGTCAGCCGCATTCGGGTTGCCGAACCACTGTCCGCGCACGTGGCACACCAGGCGAAAATCAAGCTTGCCCGCGCCCTTCTCATCGCTCCATGCGCCACCCAATTCGTCCGGCGTGACCGCGACAGGCGAGAGCGCATTGAGGCCCTTGCTATTCACAAAACCAAACCCCTTGGCGAGCTCCGCAGGAATCAGCTTGCGGTAGGAGATATCGTTGATCAGCACCACCAATCGCACCGCATTGGCTGCTTCGGCAGCGGTCGCGCCCATTTTTACGTCACCAACGATAACGCCAACTTCACCCTCCAGATCGACGCCCCATTCTTCGGAAAGTGCCTCGATATCGTCGCGCGGGCCGAGCATCGAATCACCGCCGCCCTGGTACATGAGCGGATTGGTATAAAAACTTTCCGGCACCGTGTCGTTGCGCGCCCGTCGCACACGCTCAACGTGGGAAAGGTAAGCGGAGCCGTCCAGCCATTGATGCGTGCGCGGCAGCGGCGCAGCGACCCTGCCCTCCGCCAATGCTTTCTGAAAATCGATAATCGGCCGGTTGGTGCCACAGTTGATGGCTTCAAACTCATTGAGCAACTCGCGCTCTATTGCGTGCCAGTGTTCAAGAGCGTATTGCATCGTTGGCGCAATATCGGACACGGCGACTGCATGGGCCAGGTTTTCATCAACGAGCAACAGAGTGCCGTCGTGAGTGGGGCCTTTCAGGGAGGCTAGTTTCATTTCCATTTTCTCCTATCTTGTGCGCGCTTCGACAGGTTCAAGCCGAACGGTGCGGAGAGGGTGCAGCAAACCCCTGCCACACGTCATCATAGCCAGTCTGCAATAACGTTTCCGACATCGCAAAAGCGGTCGGCTCAAACACGTACCGGCTTTCAAACATGAAAGCGAGCGTATTGTCGATTTTGTGCGGTTTCAATTCGCTCTTTGAGGCATTATCGAAGGTGGCTTTGTCAGGCCCGTGGGCGGAGAAAGCATTGTGCAGCGAGCCGCCGCCGGGCAGGAAACCTGCGGATTTTGCGTCATACGTTCCGTGAATAAGTCCCATGTATTCGCTCATCATATTGCGATGGAACCATGGCGGGCGAAACGTATTTTCGGCCACCATCCAGCGTGGGGGAAAGATCACGAAATCTACATTTGCGGTGCCGGCAATTTCCGAGGGGGATGTGAGCACCGTGAATATCGATGGGTCGGGGTGGTCAAAGCTCACCGTGTTGATCGTGTTGAAGCGCGCCAGATCGTATTTATATGGCGCGTAATTGCCATGCCATGCCACCACGTTCAATGGTGAGTGGCCGTATTCACAAGACCAAAGCTGGCCGCCGAACTTGGCGATGACCTCGGTTCTGCTTGCAACATCCTCATACCATGCCGTCGGATAAAGAAAATCGCGCGCGTTTGCCAGGCCATTGGCACCAATCGGCCCCAATTCCGGCAAGCGCAGTGGCACGCCATAATTTTCGCAAATATAGCCGCGAACGGCCGTCGAAATTTCCACCCGGAATTTCACACCGCGCGGAATGACCGCGATCTCGCCCGGACTGACGAGCAGTATGCCGAACTCGGTTTTAAGTGTCAGCATGCCCGCCTGCGGCACGATCAATAACTCACCATCGGCGTCGTAAAGCACACGGGTCATCGAGCAATTCGCAGCATAGAGATGCACGCCAACACCTCGTTGGGCGCGCGCGTCGCCATTGGTGGCGATGGTCGTAATACCGTCGAGGAAATCCGCATCACCACGGACAGGCAGTGGATTCCAGCGCAATCGATTGGGTGGTGCAGGCACCTCGCTGCAGGGTCCGGTGCGCAATAGTTTGTGCGCGAGCGGCCGATAGGCGGCGTGCTGTGCCGAAGGCAGTAAACGGTACTGCCACGAACGGAGATTTTCGGCGCGAGGCACAGTAAATGCACTACCGGAAACTTGCTCTGCATACAGCCCAAACGCGACTTGCTGCGGCGAATTTTGTCCTTGCGGTAATGTCCCGGCGACAGCTTCAGTGGCATGTTCATTACCGAAGCCGGAAAGATATTTCAATGCGTCCATGCTCACAGCACGCCTCGCGCGATCTGGTCGGCTTCAATCGCCTCAAACAGCGCTTTGAAGTTACCTTCACCAAATCCCTCGTTGCCTTTGCGTTGAATGACCTCAAAGAAGATCGGCCCGATCACGGTATCCGTGAATATTTGCAGGAGCTTGTCTTCCCTGGACTCTTTGTCGAGGCCTTCTCCATCGATGAGAATTTTGTTTTTCTTCAGGCGCTCAAGGTCTTCACCGTGATTGATCACCCGCTTGTTGACAGTCGCGTAATACGCATCGGGTGTATCGAGGAACCTGACGCCCTTGGCGCGCAGCGCCTCCACCGTTTCGTAAATGTTCGAGCAGGCCAGCGCGATGTGCTGGATGCCTTCGCCGTTGTAGGCGTCCAGATATTCCTGAATCTGCGATTTTTTGTCTGAGGGCTCGTTGATCGGGATGCGAATTTTCCCGCACGGACTGGTCAGCGCGCGCGACGTGAGCCCGGTCTTTTTGCCTTTGATATCGAAATAGCGGATTTCGCGGAAGTTAAACAGCTTTGCATAGAACTGCGCCCAGGTATCCATCCGCCCTTCGTAAACGTTGTGTGTCAAATGGTCAACATACTCCAGGCCAACGCCTTTGGGATCAGGATCAGCACCGGGCACCGGTACAAAGTCGACGTCATAAATTGTCCGCGCGCCATAGCGGTCGATCAGGTACAAAAGTGAACCGCCAATACCCTGTATCGCCGGAATATTCAGTTCCATCGGCCCCACCGGTCCATCGTACGGTTTGGCACCCAGCGCTACTGCGCGTTTGAAAGCGGCCGCAGCGTCTTTTACACGAATACCGAATGCGCAAGCCGATGGCCCGTGTACGCGGGCAAACGATTGCGCGAAGCTGTCCGGCTCGGCGTTGACGAGAAAGTTGATCCCGCCTTGCTTGTAGAGCGTGACGCGCTTGCTGCGATGGCGGGCAACGGCGGAAAAGCCCATGCCTTCAAATAAGCGGCCCAAGGCTTCGGTATCAGGCGCGGTGTATTCGACGAACTCGAAGCCGTCGGTGCCCATTGGGTTGTCAAACAGGTCTGCCATTATTCTCTCCTGCAACTGAATCGGTCTGCGGGCTGCAAAAAACCGCAGCATTTCGCTCAATCATCGCCGCCGGACAGGGATCAAACACGCAAGGGATTGTTACAAGGCAGGCGGGACGACGGTCAACCACCGCGCTAGAATGTCCAGACGCGGGGTGCTGGCCCCGGTTGGGAACCTCGGCGCTTCACGACGATCCAAATCTCTGATCGAAAGGGAGAATGCCGGATTTTTTGGAGGTACATCATGGATCATAGTTTACGCGGTAACTGTGTAGTCGCAAAATTCACCAACCTGGCAATTGTCGCCACGCTGCTGGTTCTCTCAGGATGTGCTGCGATGAATGCGCCTGAGCGTCCGCCAATCACGCTGGAACAAATTGTCGCGATGGCAAAAGAAGGAAAGAACGCTGCTGCCGTCATTGCCGATATCAAGGAATCCCGAACGACGTACGACGTGATGGCGTCACAATACGCCAAGCTGTCGCGCGATGGGGTGCCCGACGAGGTCATTGATTACATGCAGCGCGGTCAACTCAAGATGGCTGAACGCCAAGGCCAGCGCAATGCGTATGACGATTTGTGGCTAGCTGGCCGTTATGGATGGGGTTACGGCGGCATCTGGGCGCCGCGTGCCTACTTTGTTTACGTGAACGGCAGACCACACACGCGATACTGGTAGCACACGGTAAGTGTGTCAGCTGATTTTGAATTCGCTGAAACTTGGCGCGCCGGGACGGCCTTTCTCCGGCGGCGCCTGCCCGTCCTTGTAGACGGGCATCATCCCTGAATTGCCGATCAGCAAAGAGAGGTTGGTTGCCGAATCCGCATTGCCCAGGCCTTCTTCGACGGTAATCTTTTCCTGCTTGATCATGCGGAATAAATCCTGCTCGAAGGTTTGCGAACCGGGCGTCAAGGATTTCTCCATTGCTTCCTTGATCTCGCCGACCTTACCTTCCTCGATCAGTTCCGCGATATTGGTGGTATTCATCAACACTTCGACAGCAGGCGAACGCCCGCCCTCAACGTTCTTCACCAGACGCTGCGAGATGATGCAGCGCAGGCTCACACCCAGATCGGCAAGCAGAATCGCGCGTTGGTCAAGCGGAAAGAAATTGATGATGCGATTGAGCGCGTGGTAACTGTTGTTCGCATGCAGTGTTGCGAGGCACAAGTGTCCCGACAGCGAATACATCATCGCTGCTTTCATGGTTTCGATATCACGGATTTCACCAACCAGGATGCAGTCGGGTGCCTGGCGCATGGCGTTGCGCATGGCTTCACCGAAAGAGTGAGAATCGTTGCCGATTTCGCGTTGGTTGACGATTGATTTCTTTGATTTGAAAATGAACTCGATCGGGTCTTCAAACGTCAGAATGTGACCCTGCTTCATGCTGTTGCGAAAATCGAGCATGGAGGCCAGCGTAGTGGATTTCCCTGAACCGGTCGCGCCAACCACGAGGATCAGGCCGCGTTTTTCCATGACCACTTGCGCCAATACTTGCGGTAACGCCAGCGAACGAAATTCCGGAATGTTGGTTTCAATGTAGCGGATCACTGCCGCGCAGCTACCTTTCTGCCACATCATGTTGACGCGAAAATTTCCCACGCCGTCAATCGGCATCGAAAAATTGAGTTCCAGCTCCTTTTCAAAGCGCTCGATCTGATGCGGCTTCAGGATCTCGTAACAGATTTTCTTGGTGTCATCAGGGCTCATCGACTGCGAATTCACCGGCACAGTATTGCCGTTGATCTTGATGTGAATTGGCGCGCCGGCCGAGACAAACAAGTCAGACGCGCGTTTTTGCGCCATCAGTTCGAAAAGCCTGGTTAACACAGCCATTTTTCTCTCCCTTGCTTTATGAGCAATTTTTTAGCTTCGCAGCAATTCGTTAATGCTCGTTTTGGAACGCGTCTGCGCATCTACCTGCTTGACGATAACGGCGCAATAGAGACTATACCTGCCATCGGCAGAGGGCAAGCTTCCGGACACAACCACGGAATACGGCGGCACTTTACCGTAGCTGACCTCGCCGGTCGCGCGGTTGAAAATCTTGGTCGATTGGCCGATGAAGACGCCCATCGAAATCACCGAGCCCTCGCCGACGATCACACCTTCGACCACCTCCGAGCGCGCACCGACGAAGCAATTATCTTCGATGATGGTGGGATTGGCCTGTAACGGCTCGAGCACGCCACCGATTCCAACACCGCCGGAGAGATGCACATTCTTGCCGATCTGCGCGCATGAACCGACGGTGGCCCAGGTATCGACCATGGTGCCTTCATCGACATACGCGCCGATATTCACGTAGGAAGGCATCAATACGACGCCCTTGCCGATGAACGCGCCGCGACGGGCGACGGCGGGCGGCACCACGCGAAAGCCACCTTTGGCGAAGTCGTCTGCACTATATCCGGCGAACTTGGTCGGTACCTTGTCAAAATAACGCGCGACATTCTGGGAAGCTGCGAATTCGCCATCACTCATCAATTCGTTCGGCCGTAGCCGAAAAGACAGCAACACTGCCTTTTTCAGCCATTGATGCGTGATCCATTCGCCATTGATCTTTTCGGCGACACGTAATTCGCCCAGGTCGAGTCCGCGAATCGCTGCATCCACGGCTTCACTGAACGCGCCGTCATGGCTGCGTGGGTTGAGTTGGTCGCGCATTTCCCACGCTTGTTCGATGGAAGTTTTCAGTTGGTCTGGATTCATTGGGGTTAGGTAATTGAGTTTGGAAATAAGTGCAGGAAGGCAGGACGAAGGTTAACTCGAAAGCCGCTTGAGCAACCGCGTGAACCAGGATGGTTGCTCATGGCTGTTCGAAGGCGTGGTGTTTGCTGCCGTTTGAAGTGCCAATAGTTGCCCTTCCAATTCGGCGCAACGCGCGACAAGTTCAGCTTCACGTTTCCAGAGCAATTGCGATGCCTGATAAATTTTGCGGTAGTCGGTGTATGCCCATTCTTCGCTATCGCTGAATATTGACAATCGTGGTGAATGGCGATCAACCGTAGTGTTGTCATTGCTGGCAAGGACCAGAAAATACAGCGCAGGCAGCGCGGGCGCGAGGACGTCAGGATTGGCTTTGGAAATGGTCAGTGTCTCACCAGTGGTCGTGCCGGTCGATTCGATTGA